>DASWIU010000224.1:0-19073 GCA_036397515.1 Desulfurivibrionaceae bacterium
TCCCCCTCTCCCTAACCCTCCCCCGCAAGGGGGGAGGGAATTAATTTGATGTCGATTAAAAAGTTACAAGGTCTACTCCATATACTGGAGTTTGATGATCACCGTCCGGTTGAGCGATCTCCCCTCGGGCAGACTGTTGTCGTAGGGCGGATTATTGGGGCCGTTGCCCGTCCGGGTTATCTGCCCGGCAGCGACGCTCCCGGCCCGGAGGGTGGCGTCGTACACCGTCTTTGCCCTCCGGCCGGACAAGGCGATATTGTATTTTTCCGTGCCGATGGTGTCGGTATGGCCGGCAATCTCCATGCTGACCCCCTTGAGCTCCGCCACCCTGGCGAGCACCCGGTTGACGATGACCTGATTGCGGTCCTTCAGTTCCGCCCGGTCAAAATCAAAGAGGATCAAGCCATACTTCTCCACCACCTTGTTCCCCATTTTCTGGGCGGTGCGCTCCTCCCTGCGGAGGAAATTGATCGCGATGGGGGTGGTGGCGGTGCTGAACACGTTGCCTTCCTTATCTTTCACCTCAAGATCGGCTCTGATCTGTCCCAAGGCGACAAGGTTGCGCAGTCCCAGTGCTTCCACGGCAAAGGGTACCTCGGCCGGCGGAGCCCCCGCCCCTTCCCTGGTCGCCAGCACCGTGTCCGCGCCCAGCAATCTCAGCTGCCAACTCGCGATCTCGGTCTCTGTCCGCAGGGAGGGAATTATCCGAATTTCCTTGGTGTCGGCCTGTTCCTGCACATAGGTGCTCTTGATGGTGTCCAGGATGGCGGGATGGGTGGAGAGGATTTCCACCCGCTGATTTTCCACGACCCCTTCCGGCACCCGGCTGGTGCTGGGCACTACCGGGAGGTTCCGGGCCTTGATTTCCATCCGGGACAAATCAATGCCCCAGACGGATTCAAGATAGGCGAAAACCGCTTCGGCCCGGCTCTTGGACAGGGCGATCTTCCCTTTTTCCGCGCCGCGGTTGGAGTTGCAGCCCACCAGGGTTATCCGGGCCTCGGGGTTGGCCTGCAGCCGTTTGCCGATGACGTTCAAGACCTGGTGGTGTTTCTCCATCGTGTCCTTCAGCTTCTCTTCGGCAAAGGTTGCGGTTTCCGCCTGAGTCAGGGCGACGTATCGTTCGGGGATGCGGCTTTTCCCGGTATCGAAATAGATGTGGTTCAACATGGGCGAGCTGTCCACCACGGTGATCTCCTCGATGTTCACCGCAGCAGGCATGCTCGTCAGCGTTCCGGCCGGAGGTTCGAGAAAACGGTAGGTGACCAGGTAGCGGTGGAAGATGGTGGTGGAGAATTTCTTGAGGATGGGCAGAAAATCCTTGGCCGAGGTGGCCTTGCGGATCATGCCGTTATTGCCCTGGGCAAAGGAGGTCAGGAAGGGGTCCAGGCCGGGCTTGTCCATGTAGTCCACGGCATAGGCGGAGAAATTGGTCAACCCCTTGGCCGCCAAACCCACCTCCGCGGCTTTCATCTGGCTGTTGAGATCTTCGCCGTCGGAAAAAACGAGCATGAACTTCTGGCTGTCCGCCGGCATCTGCCGGATGATCTCCAACCCCTTGTGCATGCTGTCATAGAGATAGGTGCCGTCGGTGGTGGCAGGGAAAAAACTGCTCCGCAGGAACTGGTTCAGGGCCTGCACCTCGTGCGCCTGAAAGGTCCGGGTGGAAACCCGGGGCTGTTTCGTGCCCGGATCGACAAAGGTGACGACATGGACATTGTCGATGGGCCGGACCAGGGCGAGGAAGCTGTTCATGGCGGCGAGCAGGGGCTCCACCGCTTTGCGCTGCTCCATGGAATAGGAATTATCCACCACCAGCACGATATTGAGACCGATGTTCCGTTGCTCCTGAATGTCTTCCACCGAAATGATCTTGGCGGTTTTCAGCCCCTGCTTGATGGAGAAATCCTCTTTCTTCAAGCCCAGGATGGCCTCCCCGTTCTTGTCCTGAACCGAGACCAGCACCTTGCCCTCCCCCTGGGGCTGGAAGCTCAGCCTCGCTTGCGGGCGGAGGGCCTGCACCTCGAGAGTGTCGAGGGCCAGCCCCAGGTCAACCCATAAAAAAACGGCCAGAAACAAACCCAAAACAGAAACGATTCTTTTCATGGCGCTCCTCCTAATGATTTTTTCCACGGGATTTCTCCTGTGGCGGATGCGGCAGTGCATCGCGAAGGCAAAGATCCGGGAATCTTTTTCCAACAAAGAGAGGACAGGGCAAAGCAATCACCCACGCAGCCCCTTTACTCGGGCGGCGTGTCGGAAAGCCCTCTGCCGATGGCATACTTGATGAGATCGGCGACGCGTTTGATGTTGAGCTTTTTCATCATGTTAGCCCGATGGTGCTCAACGGTGCGCTTGCTGATATCGAGCTTGTCGGCGATATCCCGGCTGGTAACCCCCTCGGCCACCAGTTGCAGAATCTGCTTTTCCCGGGGAGTCAGGACCTCGCCGGACCCATCGCTCCGGCTGCTGCAGGAGGCGATGACGTCTTCGGGAAATTCTCCGGCCAGGTTGGGGGAGATGTACAACTCGCCCTGGCGAATCCTGGCGATGGCCGGCAGCAGCTCGGTGTCGGAATCCTCCTTGAGCAGATAGCCGTCCGCCCCGGAAGCAAAGGAGGAGCAGAGGTACTGCTCGCCCTTGTGCATGGTCAGCATGAGCACCTTGATCGCCGGGCAGATCTTGCGGACCTCCCGGATGGCCTCGATGCCGCGCAGATTGGGCATGGAGATATCGAGGATGGCCAGATCCGCCGGGGTGGTTTTCAACAGCTCGATGAGCTCCAACCCATCGGCCGCTTCCCCCACCACCTTGAGGCCGGGATCCTCCTCGATCATTTTCTTGATCCCGTGCCGGATCAGGGCATGATCATCCGCCAGCACTATACGACATATACCCATGACACTCCCCTTCCACTTCAGAACAGTCCGGAAAAAATCACCTTATATTCCTTGATTATATACAGTAGCAGGTAATTCCCCGCAGTAAAATTTGACCCCTCGCAAAAAGGAAAAAACCACAACGCCAAGTCGCGAAGACGCAAAGATACTCTCTTGGCACAGGACGCTTAACGCTCCGCGCCCCTGCGCTTCCGCGTTGTTTTTTAGTTTTTTCCTGCCCGCGCCAGCGCTTCCGAGGTGGGAGCGAAGGCATTGTACGCCAAGCTTATTCCCAAGGCAAAAAGGGTGGTGCCCACCCCGATTATCGCGCCGAGGGTAATGGGCGCAATCAGGGCCAGCCTGATAAGAACCGTGGACACCGCATAGCCGGAATTACGGAAGGACACCTGATACTGGGCGCTGTAGCGAAGCGAGATGAGCACCACCAGCACATCACTGAAAACAAGCAGGGTATAGAAGGAGGCAAAGGCGTTTTCCGGCAGCCCAAAGGCAAAATAACCCCAGATGTCAACCAGACAGATGCCGGCGAAGGAACCCAAGAGCAGCAGGGCGATGATCTTTTTGGTCAGGATGAAGTGGCTGCGGATTTTCTCATCCGCGGTGATGGGATGGGATCGCTGGGCTTTGTAGAAAAAACCCAGAACCACAAAAATGAGCAGGGCCCCAAGCGAAGAGGCGACAATACTTCCCAGAGCTGGCGCAATTTCCACCCAGGCCAGCGGTTCGCTGAAATGGGAAAATTCCTTGAAGGTATCCCGCAGAAGAATAAGAGAAAGAATCTCAAACTGTTTGCCCACCGACTTGGTCACCGAGTGAGACAGGCTGAGGATAAGGCTCACCACCTCAAGGCCCAGCAACAGGTTGAAGGCCTGCTCAATGGCGGCAAGATGGGAAAGGGAAAGATGCGCGGCAAACGGCTCGGGCACCAGATGCCGCCGGTTCAACTCGATAAGGACAATGGCCGCGACAAAGAAGCTCACCAACAGCGTGGCAAAAAATTTCAAGCCCTGCTTGCTTTCCAGATGCAGCTCGATCCAGTCGAAAAGAAAGCCTGCCCGTATCATGAAAAATTCCATATCGTTCGTCACCGCCTCCTGGAAATGAGGATAAATTTTCTCTCGGGTTTTTACTAATCTGTATTTTTAGACGGCACAAGCTTTTAAGATTGGAGTGGCGCAAGCCGCTCCTGCGTTTTCCCCATTGGCAACTGTCAACCATATCAGGGACACCGGGTGCCCTTTCTTTGGTTCGTTTCTTTGGGCAAGCAAAAAAATGAACAGTCCCGGCGCTGCCGAAACACAGAACACCTGGCTGAAGTTCGTTGACAATTAAATTATCTTACCACAGCAGCCCCTTAAAAATCCCCTCCTCCCCCAGGCCGCGGCCCACCTTGCCCCGGCCAACAAAATCTTTGACTTCGCCCGGCCGCTTGAGCAATGATAAAGACAGAAGCTGTTCTTGTTTTGTGCAGTCAATCCCATCCCGTTTGCGTTGGAGGTGACCATGAGCACGGAAAAGATGCGCGCCATGCTTCGCACCATCGAAGAAGAATGCCGCTTCACCGGCGGCCTCACCGGACGCTACACCTTGCGCCAGCAGGTCCTTGACGCCGTGGCCGCGGTACCGCGCGAGGATTTTGTTCCGGAGGAAATGAAGCCTTACGCCTATGACAACAGCCCCCTGCCCATCGGCAACGGCCAGACCATCTCCCAGCCCTTCATCGTCGCGCTGATGACCGACCTGCTGGAGCCGGAGCCGGACGACATCATCCTGGAAATCGGCACCGGCTCTGGCTACCAGGCCGCCATTCTCTCAAAGCTGGTCAAGCGGGTGTACAGCCTGGAAATCATTCCCGAGCTGGCAACCATAGCGGCCGAGCGGCTGCAGCAACTGGGCTACGACACCGTGGAGGTCCTTGCCTCCGACGGCTCTTCCGGGCTGCCGGAGCATGCCCCCTACGACGGGATCATCGTCACCGCCGCGGCGCCCCGAATTCCCGATCCCCTGATCGAACAGCTCGCCCCTTTCGGCAGGTTGGTGATTCCGGTGGGTCTGCCCCACCAGCCGCAGGATCTGCTGCTGGTGGAAAAATCCGGCGGCAAGACCACCAGCCGGAGCATCCTCTCCGTGGCCTTTGTCCCCTTCACCGGCCAGGTGGATATCTGACCGCCCGGCCATACCCCGGAGGCGAAACCGTTATCCAAACAACCCGATCAGAAAAAGACTCAGCAGGGGGAAATAGGTGATGATCCCCAGGGTGACCAGCAAGATCGCCAAAAACGGCAGGGTGGCGGTGTACAACTCGGTAATGGGCCGCTCGAAACGATAGCTGGCCAGAAAAAGATCGAGGCCCACCGGCGGAGTGCAGTAGCCGATCTGCAGGTTGGTCAAAAAGATGATGCCCAGGTGGGTGGGGTCAACCCCGTACCCCTGGGCAATGGGCACGATGAGCGGCACCACCAGCACCAGGGCGGAAAAGATGTCCAGCAGGGCGCCGACCATGAGCAAAAAGATATTCAGCAGCAAAAGAAAGGTGTACTTGCTGGAGATGTGTTCCCGGATAATGGCAAAGAGCTTGGCCGGGATCTCCTGATCGATGAGGAAGCTGGTCGAGGCCATGGAGGCGGCCAGGACCACGAAAATCCCGCCGAACAGGGCCATGCTCCGCACCACGATTCCGGGCAGCCGCGCCGGGGTGATATCCCGGTGCACGCACACCTCCACAATCAGCACATAGAGGGCGGTCACCGCCGCCGCCTCGCCCACGACGAAAAAACCGCCGTAAATCCCCCCCAGCACAATGACCGGCAAGGGCAGCTCCCAGGCGGCAGCGCGCAAAGCCCGCCGCCTTTCCCCGGCCGGCACGGGCCGGCGGGGGCCGCGGCTGGCCGCCCCCTTCTTGATGCTGTAGGCAGCCAGCAGGGTCAGCATCAACAGACCGGGCAGAATCCCGGCCAGGAAGAGATGGTCGATCCGGGTCTCGGCGATGACCCCGTAGAGAATCAGGGGGAGGCTGGGAGGAAAGAGCAACCCGAGGCTGCCGGAGGTGGTGATCAAACCCAGGGAAAACTGCTCGGGGTAGCGGTCCTTGAGCATGGCGGGAAAGAGCAGGCCGCCCAAGGCAAAAATGGTCACCCCGGAGGCGCCGGTAAAGGCGGTGAACACCGAACACACCACCAGGGCGATCACCGCGAGCCCGCCGGGCAGCCAGCCCAGCAGCACGTTGGACAGGTCCAGCAGCCGCACCGGCGCCTTGCTTTCGGAAAGGATTGTCCCGGCAAGGATAAACAGGGGCAGGGAGAGCAGCATGGGGGTATCGGCCAGCCGGGACATCTCGATGATCACCACCGAGGGATCAATGCCTGCGCCGGAAAAGGCGAGCAGGGCCAGGGCGGCCATCACCACGAAGAGCGGGCTGCCCAACACGGCCAGCCCGATGGTTATCAGTTGCAGGATCTGCATCTCAGAATCTCGGCCCTCTCCTTAAAAAAAGCGGGATTTCTGCTCGGCCAGAGCGGCGCGGAAATTGCGCACGCTGCCGAGCAGAAAACGCAGGGCGATAGCGGCAAAGGCGATGGGGAAAATCAGGTTGAGCTGCCAGGAGGCAAGCCCGGCCATCTCCTGCCCATTGGCCTGGGCCGCTTCCTGGCGGACAAAATCGGCCGCCACCCAGGCAAGCACCAGACAGACGCCCGCGGCAAAAATATGGCGCACCACCCGCAGCCAGCGGAAGATCCCCTTGGGCAAAAGGTGGGAGGCAAGATCAAGGGAGATGTGCTTGTCCAGCTTGGTGGCCACCACGGCCCCGAGGAGCCCGGCCCACAGCACCATGACCCGCAGGAGCGGATCGGCCCAGGACAATCCCCCGCCCCAGACATCGCGGAGCACAATCTGCACGCAGGCCAGAACGATCATCGCCGCAATAAGCAGCAAAAGAACCGCTTCCTCAAGCCGCTCCAGCAAGCGGCTTATCTGCTGGAAGCCCCCGGAAAACCGGGCCATAAGGCCGCTCATTTCGCTCCAGCTCCACCGGGGGATTTTGCCCGAAAATCGGCAAGCAACCGGGTCGCCGCCTCGTATATTTCCTTGGAAAAGGCGGTGCCCGCCAGACGCGGCACGGTTTTTTGGTCACGCACCGCGAGCAGCTGGCGCAGGGTTTCTTTCTCCGCCGGCACCAGTTGGATGCCGTTTTTTTTCAGGGTTACCAGAGCCTCTTCATTGCTGCGCCGGGTGTCGAGCAACAATCCGGCAAAATGCTTTTTCGCGGCACTCTCCATCAGGGCGGCATGATGGGGCGGGAGCTTGGCAAAGGCGCTCTTGGAAAAGACCAACCCGCCATAGGCGTAGCCAAAGGGCGTATCGGTGATATATTTGGTCCGGGTAAACCACTGGAGGACGATGGAGCCGTAAAAACCGTTGAACACCGTGTTGATCATGCCGGTTTGCAGGGAGGAGAGCACGTCCGGGATGGAAAGGGGAATGGGGGTGACGCCCATATCCTCGAGAAAACCGCGGCTCAGCGGATCATTCTCCGGCGCCCAGCACTTGCTTGCCCGCAACTGGGCCACCGTGGTCATCGGTTCGCTGGACATGGTGTAGACAAAACCGACCTCGGTCATGGCCAGCAGCACCATATCCTTTGCCAGAAAGGCCTTCTGAAAAAGCGGAAACAACCCCTCCGTTACCCGGTCCACCTCGGCATAGGATTTGAAAAAAAACGGGATGGCCATGACCCGGAAATCCGGCACGGTCTCGCTGATCCCGGTCATGGTGAAGCCCCCGCCCTGGAGCTGGCCGATCCGCAGCTTGCGGTACATGGCCCGGTCGTCGCCCATCACCCCGCCCAGATAGAGCTTAAAGCCGATCTCGCCGTTGCTCTTGGCGGTCACCTCGTTTTGAAACTCCTGGAAGTGTCTGGCCCAAACGCTGCCATCCGGGGCCAGGGTGGCGATCTTGAAAAGATAGCGGGGCGCGGCGGCCTGGGCGGTCATCGGGGCCATGCACGCCAGCAGGGCGACGCCGAAACAGACCGTGCGCAACAGACGATTCATATCTTCTCTCCTAAAAAATCGTAATTATCCAGCTTGAGGTCAAAGCTGGACGAAACCTCCGGCATGTAACTGTTAGCAGTGCCACAGATGCGCGGAAGAGGCCTGCGAAGTGTGCTGTCGCACAGGAGCAGGCCGCTGACAAAGCAGGTGTGGTGCTGCTGGACAGTTAAAAAAATTCATCCACCTGGGCCAGCAGCTTCTCGGCCCGCCGCCGGGCCAGGACATTGGGCAGGGTCAGGTCCGGGGCTAAAGCAAGGTCAAAGGCCAGCGCCTCTTCGAGAAGACGGACGTAGAGTTCCCGGTCAAAGGTCTGCCGGGCGTAGTACTCGGCATAGGCCACCAGGGTCGGGAGAAACCGCCGCTCGCCCAGGGCCAGGGCTTTTTCAAAATGATTCCGGCTCACTTCCGGCCTGCCCCCAAGCATCACCGGCCGGGAGCCGTAGTAGACGCCGAGAAAAAGATGGGCGCCGCCATGGTAAAAACTCTCATCCAGGGCCAGCACCCGCAGCATCAACTCTTCGACCTTGGGCAGATCGGCGACCGCCGCGGGCGCCCCCTTGCTGAAGCCGATCCAGGTGGCCCAGCCGTAACCGCCCCAGAATAGTTTTTCCACCTCTCCGGGGCCGACTGCCTGCAACGCCTCGCTGAACCCGGCAAGCGGCATCTGGTCGGCGCCGCCAAACCCTTGGTGCGTGCCGAGCAGACGCAGGCCGTATGCCTTGGCCCTTTCCCCCAGCACCACCGCCCGCTCCGGCCGGCCGCATTCCGGCATGAGACTCGCGTAGGCTGTATAGGCTTGGGTGCCGTGCAGCAGCAAACGGGCGTTGTCCGGTTCTGAAACCAAGAGGCTGTCAAGGAGCAGCAAGTAGGAGGGCGCGCCGTCGCAGACCAGTTCCAGGTCTGCCTGGCGGTTGAGATTTTCCACCACCGGACCGACCATCGGGGGGAGCACCAGCGAGGCGCACCCCTGCGACAAAAAAGCGGCCGCTGCCAGCAAAATGGCGAGCCCCCCGTGCCGCATGAGCAAAAACCGCCCCTGGTCAATAATTTTCTGCATGGCCAACCTGATCCTTGTTCTCCGTGGGGCCTGCGGGCGCCCCCCATTTCTTTCTGGCCGAGTATACCATACCCCTTCGCGCTCAGGATACAGGCAACCGGACCCGGCGCAAAAAAAATGCCCCGGCAAAAAAATTACCAGGGCATGAAGACAATCTCATTGTTTCCGGATCAGGAAATGGCCACCAGTTCCAGATCAAAAATAAGATCCTTGCCTGCCAGGGGCGGGTTGGCGTCCAGGATGACAACATCGTCCGTTACCGCCAGAACCGTCACCACAACCAATTCGCCGTTGGGGCCGCCCATCTGCAGTTTCTGGTCAACCTCGGGATTGAGATCCGGGGGAACCTGATTCAGCGGCACCTCGATAACCAGGGACTCATTCTTTTCGCCATAGGCTTTATGCGCGGGAATGGTGACTTTTTTCTTGTCGCCGATGGCCATCCCTAACACAGCCTCCTCAAAACCCACGATTACCTGGCCGCCACCAAGGGTGAACGCCAGAGGGTCGCGCCCGGCAGAGGAATCGAAAACCGTCCCATCCTCCAGGGTGCCGGTATAATGGATCTTGACGCTATCTCCTTTTTTGGCCTGTGACATATCGTGCTCCTTTTGGTCTTCTCCCTGGGAGGGATTTTATATCAATGAAATTACGTTGTTTATAACGAAACAAAAGCCGGCTTCACGCCTTTTTCGAGATTGGTGCTTGTTAAGGCCCTTCTTTGGCTTTAAGCTGGGGACCGTGCTTCCTCTTTTTCAAATAACAGTCACAGCAGCGGCAACAGAGCGGCGGCAAAGGACTTGTCCATGTTCGAATGGATTCTCACCGGGCTCAGCATCCTGGGAACCCTCTATAACCTCCAGAAACGCGCGGCCGGCTGGGTGATCTGGACCATCGCCAATCTTGGCTGGATTGTCAGCTTTTCCCATAAGGGCATGCTGGCCGAGGCCTTTCTCTTCTCGGTCTATCTGGTGCTGTCCGTTTACGGCATCTTCAAGTGGTGGCCCCGCCGGCCCCAGGAAGAAAAACCCTGAAGCCCCGGGTCACGCCCCCAGTTGGGTGGAATCCTCCACGCCCAGGGCCTGATAGATACCCAGGGCTTGTCGGGAATGGTTCAGGGTGTAAAAATGGATGCCCCGCACCTCGTTGTCCAGCAGATCGCGGACCTGCTCGGTGGCCCAGTGCACCCCGACCTTTTCCACCTGCTCATCGCTTCTGGCCCGATCCAGCGCACGCAGCAAGGCGGCCGGAATCCTGGCCCCGGCGGCAAGCTCCGCCATGCGCACCATCCCGCCCTTGGTGGTGATGGGCATGAGCCCGGCAATGATGGGCACCGTTATGCCGGCCAATTCGCAGCGGTCACGGAAATCATAAAAATCGCGGTTGTCGAAAAAGAGCTGGGTCACGATATAGTCCGCCCCGGCGTCAACCTTGGCCTTGAGATAGTCCATCTCCAGCAGCCGGTTGGGGGTGGCGGGATGCCCCTCGGGAAAACCGGCCACCCCTACGCCCATCCGCGGAAAATTCTTTTTGATAAAGGCGACCAGGTCGGCGGCATAGGCAAAGCCGTCCGGGGGCTGGGCGAAATCCGTCTGCCCCTTGGGAGGATCGCCGCGCAGGGCGAGGATATTCTCCACCCCGCTTGCCGCATAGTTGCGGAGGATCTCCCCTGTTTCGGTCCGATTCGAGCCGACGCAGGTGAGATGGGAAACCACGGTGAGGCTGGTCTCCTGCTGAATCCTGACAATGAGCTTGTGGGTCCGGTCCCGGGTCGAGCCGCCCGCCCCGTATGTCACGCTGACATAGGCGGGTTTCAGGGGCATCAGGTCGGAGATGTTGGCAAAAAGGTATTCCCAGCCCGGCTCATCCTTGGGCGGGAAGAATTCAAAACTGAAGGAAAACCTGTTCTTGCCGAGAATGTCTTTTACCAGCATCGTCTTTCCAACCCGTTGTCTTAGTGTGAAATTTTGTAAACGTCCACCAGCACCGAACCTGCTTTGTCGTCGGCCTGCCCGCATACCAAATGTATAGCGGCCAGACCTCTTGGTCGGCACTGCTGCCGACAATTGACACGCGCATCTCCGGCACTGGTGAACGTTTACAATTTTGGGAGAGAATCCTCCCCTTTTTGACCGGTTACAAAAATTTCAAATAGCCAAGAAAAACCCCACCCCCAAAGTGGCGGACCCACCAAAAAGGGAAAATAAACCACCTGTCCGTACCATAAAATTAAAGTGTTCCCAAGCAATAACTGTTGTAATCGCGTCTTTTTTTTGCGGAGAGTCACCACCGGCAAAGCCGGTGGCTTATTGGGAGCGCCTCAAAGGCGCCGACAAAACCGTGAGCCGCCCAAGGCGGCAACACTATTTGCCTCCCCCTTTAACAAAGGGGGGAATAAAAGCGCTACCTTCACAGGAACAGCCTGAACACGATTGCAGTAAAGGTTTAACCTTTACGAGTCCCCCGGCAACGCCGGGGTTTTACTTTAAAAAAGTAACGACAAATTCACCCTTTGCTCGCGCGAAAAATTCGCAGCCGGCGTGAAAAAAACACGAGGTTGTCGGCAAATACCCTCTCCGGGATCTCCAGCCCTCCAGGACTGGTTCTCATCTTGACTTGACAAAGTCCGGCCCGGGGTTGTAATCAGATTCTGGTAACGGTTTGGAAACATTGGGCCATCGGGAGATGGCCGGGGGATCACGACACCTTGGCACATTCACATAAAAAAACACCTGCGGCCGCCCTGCTCTTCTGCTCTCTGTGCCTGGCTGCCGCACCCCGCCAGGTCGCGGCTTACACCCAGAAAGACCTTGAAACCCTGACGGCCACCAACCGCTGCGTGGAGTGCGATCTCTCCGGCGCTGATCTGCGCCGGGCAAAGCTTGCCGGCGCCTTTCTGGAACGGAGCAATCTCTCCCGGGCAAACCTTGCCGGGGCCGATCTGGAAGGGGCAAACCTCAAGGGGGTTGATCTTTCCAGGGCAAACCTGACCGACGCCAACCTGCAGGATGTTGATTTTTACAAGGCGAATCTCACCGGCGCCTTTCTCAAGGGGGCCGATCTCGAGGGCGCCTCCCTTGCCGCCGACAGCCGTGACCGGGCAATCCTTGAGGGCGGCACATACGTCGCCCCGGAAAACGCCCGGCAAGAGCCGGAAAAACCCGAGCTGGAAGCGGTTGCCGCCATACCCCCGCTTCCGAAGAAAACCGAAGCCATCGCGCCTGCCTCCCAGCCCCGCCCGCCGGAACAGGAGCAGACCCCTCCTCCGGCTCCGCCCCAGGCTTCGCCCGCGGTTCCCATTCCGGCTACGCCACCGGCAGCACCTTCCACACCGAGGCCCGATCCTGAATCGTTGCCCGCTGCCCCAGCCTCCGCGGAAACTCCACCGGCTGAGCCGGTAAGCGATCCGCCGGCAGCCCTGCCCGAACCGGTGCCTGGAGCACAAGCCCCGATTCCCACCACGCCCGCTCCGGTAAGGATTGCCAAAAAACCGGCTCCCCCCGCACCCGTCTCCTCGGAAACCGGATCGGAGATTGAGCGCCTGGTCTCCCAGAACGGTTGCCCCGGCTGCAACCTGGCCGGTGCCGATCTTTCCGGCCTCAATCTGAATCGGGCGAACCTGGCCGGTGCCAACCTGAGCGGGGCCAATCTTAAAGGCGCCAGCCTCAAGACGGCGGACCTGGCAGAGGCAAACCTCAGCCAGGCCGATCTCACGGAGGCCAATCTCGCCGGAGCCGATCTCTACAAAGCCGATCTCACCGGCGCGGTTCTGTCAGGGGCTGATTTGGAAGGAGCTTACCTCATCGGCACGATCCTGGAAAAAGAGCGGCAGAAGGGCAACAAGGCGGATATTGACGCCTTCCTGGCCCAGTACCGGGACAAGACCCCTTCGACCACCAAGGGACAAGATTCCCGGGAAAAAGAGCGAAAACAGATGGAAAACCCGTGGGCTCCGTCTTTCCCGTTAATGCAGACGATGCCAACGGAGAATGCTCCCGATCAGGAGAACAAAACCGTTGACCTCCCCATTGCGCCGGCGCCCAGCCCAGCCGCCATGCCCGCGGAAGAGGCTCCTGTCGCTTCTCCAATGCCCAGCGCCCCGCTTGCAACCCCGGCCGCCATAACGCCTCCGGCCGAACCAGCGCCGGCGGAGACCATGCCGGACGCGGAAAGCATTGCCGTCCCGCCCATGGCGGCACCGGCCCCGCCAAGCCCGCCACCCCCGGACAAAACCCCGGCAGAGGTGAAGGCGCCGGAAGCCCCCAAGCTTACCGACCTGGAAAGACTCCTGCAATCCAACCGCTGCGTGGAGTGCGATCTTGCCGGCTTGGATCTCTCCGGAAAAAAACTGAAAGGGGCTTTTCTGGAGCGCAGTAATCTCTCCGGGGCGAACCTGCGTGACGCCAATCTGGAAGGGGCCAATCTCAAGGGGGCGAATTTGAGCGGAGCCAATCTGGAAAATGCCAATCTGGAAGGGGCGGACTTTTACAAGGCTGACCTGAGCAATGCCAATCTCAAAGGGGCAAACCTCAAGGACGCGTCAGGGCTGAGGCCGCCGCAATAAAGCCGTTGCAACAGGAGCGGGCGCAACACCGGGGAAAACAGGCAAAACCCAGGGGGGCGGGTTTTTTTATTTCCCTTTGCTGATCTTGATTTCCTTTTTTTGACTCTTGGCGGTTTTGGGCATGGTGATGGTGAGTACGCCCTTGTTGAACTTGGCGTCAATCTTGTCCTCCAGCACCTCCACCGGCAACCGGAACGATCTCTGAAATTCCCCGCAGTAACGTTCCAGGGAGTAATGCTGCTCATCTTTTTCCTCTTTTTCCTTTTTCTTCTCGCCCTGAATGGTCAACAGGTTGCCGGAAAGGCTCAACTTGATGTCTTCCGGCTCAAGGCCCGGCAGCTCGGCCTTGACGATCAGCTTGTCCTTGGTTTCCGAGATGTCGGCCATCGGCGCCCACCCCTTGGTGAACACGGTCGGCAATGGCCAATCATCCAGGAACCGGTTCCACAGCCGGTCCATTTCGCTGCGCACGGTGCTGAGTTCTGAAAACGGTTTCCGTGGGATAAGATCCAACATGGCACACCTCCTTCAGTGAAGCCCCCCTGGGCGTTACCGCGTTTTGACCGAATTATGCCCGTTGCCGATGATTTTTTCCTCAAGGATCCGGACAAGGGCCTCTTCCATCTCCTCCGTGGAAAACGGTTTTTCGATGAATTCATGCACTCCGAGCCGGAAGGCCTCGGAAAGGACGGCTTCGGTCATGTCGGAGGTGAGCAGGATTTTTTTAAACCGGGAATTAAGGCGCTGCGCCCTTTTCAAGAATTCAAGGCCATCCATGCCGGGCAGACGGTAGCCGGTGATGATGATATCACATTCATTGCCCTTGACGACCTCCAGGGCGTCTTCCCCTGTCTCAACCACCACGAGCGCGCAATTTCCACTGGCGAAAAACCGCCGCAGGGAATCCCTGATCCGCGGATCATCCTCGACAAGCAGCACCTTCATCCCCTGCAATCGTGCAAACAGGTCCATAGCGCCCTCCTCCAGGAGTGCATCCCCTCAATAATCGTTCAGCAGAGGCGGCAAACTTCCGACAACCCGGGATCTTCGCTCTGCTTTTGCGCCTCCGGCAGGAGGAGATTTCCTTATTGTTCCGCCTGCCCATCGACATCAAGCACCCGCCGCACCACCTCCGCCAGCCTGACGGTGCTCACCGGTTTGAGCAGATACTCGCGCACCCCCAGCTCCCGGGCCTCTTCCTCGGTAAGAATATCGCTGTAGCCCGTGGTCAGGATAACCGGGAGACGGGGGCGCAGGGCCAGGATCTTTTCGGCAAGCTGGGCGCCGGTCATGCCCGGCATGGTCAGATCGGTGATAACCAGATCAAAGGACTCCGGGGCGGCGGCAAACCGCCCCCAGGCCTCCCGGCTGTCGCCGAGGGCCTGAACCTGGTATCCCAGGGCCTCAAGCACCTGCTGCCCCAATTCGGCCAGGGCAGGCTCGTCATCCACGAACAGGATGCGTTCCGTGCCCCGGGATATCCGCGGATCGCCAAGGGCGCCGTCAATCTCCCCCTCCTCGGTGATGCGGGGAAAGTAGAGGTCAAAGGCCGTTCCCTGGCCCGGCGCACTGGTGACCTCAATGGCGCCCTCATGGCTTTTCACGATCCCATGCACCACGGCAAGCCCCATTCCGGTTCCTTCCCCGATTTGCTTGGTGGTGAAAAACGGCTCGAAGATCCGCGCCGCCACATCCTGTTCCATGCCCGGCCCGGTATCCCGCACCCCGAGGTGGACATAGGCCCCGGGCCTCAGATCCGGGTTCAGGGCGGCGCGGTGCTCGTCAATCTCTTCGGGGGCAAGGGAGACCAGGAGAACACCCCCCGTGCCGCGCATGGCCTGGGAGGCGTTGATGCAGAGATTCATCAGCACCTGGTGGATCTGCACCGGATCAGCCAAGGCCCAGCAGGGTTGAGCGCTTATTTCCTGCTGCATTTCCAGGGTGCTGGGCAGGGAAGCCCTGAGCAGCTTCATGGCCTCCTTGACTATGCCCCGCAACTCAAGGGGTTCCCGCCTTGCCTCGCTGTGCCTGCTGAAGGTGAGAATCTGCGCCACCAGATCCCGGGCCCGCTTGCCTGCCCTGCTCACTTCCGCCAGCTTGGCATAGGCAGGCATCTCCTGGGGCAGATCCATCATGGCCAACTCCGTGTAGCCCATGATCGCGGAAAGGATGTTGTTGAAATCGTGGGCAATGCCGCCGGCCAGGGTGCCGATGGCCTCCATCTTCTGGGCCTGCAGGAGCTGGAACTCCAGCTTCTTCTGCGCGCTGATATCCTTGGCGAAATGGGCGATGCCGCTTATCCTTCCCTGGTCATCCACGACCGGGGTGGCGGTGAGCAAAAAGGTCTTGTGCAGCTCGGGATGGAAAATCTCCCGACTGTATGACTTGGGGGTCTGGGAGGCAAGATGCGCCGCGCAACCGGGACAGGGGTCGGCAATCCCCCGGAACACTTCGTAACAATAGCGGCCGACCAGCTCCGCCGCTGTTTTTTGCAGAATACGGCAGGTTGCCTTGTTGACCCTGGTCAGGCGCAGGGAGGCATCCTGCAGGGTGACGATATCATCCACCGCGTCAAAGGTCCGCTCCCACTCCCGCTGGGCCTCCCCCATTCGTTCTTCGGCGGCGCACCGTTCCAGGACTTCCTTGCGGAGCTGCTCGTTTTTCCGGGAAAGCTCCGCCGTGCGCGCCACCACCATTTTTTCCAGATGGTCGCGGTAGCCGGCCAGCTTCTCTTCCGCGACTTTTCGTTCGGTGATGTCCTGGATGATCACGATGGCCGTGCGCTGGCCCGCATCGACAATGGGCAGCAAAATCAGGGCAACCCGCCGCCCCTTCAGCAGCAGGAGCGACTCTTCGCCGAGGACGATGGGCCGCTCGCCGAGCCCGGCAAAACCCTTTGCCACTTCCTCCCTGGTGTTGCCGGCAAAAAAATCAAAAAAATCCGCGGCGAGGATTTTTTCTTCCCGGGCGCCGAGGATGGTCGCGCCGGCAGCGTTGACATAGACAATCCTTCCTGCCGCCGTGCACTCGACAATCCCCTCGGTGATATTGCCGAGGACCACCTCGAAATGTTTCCTCGAACTCAACAGCTCCTTGGTGATTTCCCGCTGGTAGACGTTTTCAATCCCGACCACCCCGGAAAAGCCCAGCTCTTCCTGGTTGGCGCGGGCGGTGAGTACCCGGGAGATATGCTGTTCGATGTCGCGGAACGGCCCTTTGGCGATGCAGGCATTGGCGCCGAACGAGGCAAAATCGAGCTTTTCCTCCGCGGCGATGGCGGAAAGGATGATGATACAGACGTTTTTCAGCTCCGGCATGGAACGCACGATCCGGCACAGCTTGTCGCCGCTGATGTTGGGCATGACCAGATCCACGAACATGATATCCGGGACAAACTCCGCAAGCACGGCGAGGGCTTCCAGGCTATCGAGCGCGGTTTTCACCTCATAGCCTTTCTTGCCGAGAAAATTGCTCATAAGCCGGAGCATCAGCGGCTGATTGTCCACTACCAGAATCTTTTCACGCATGGTCGTCCCCGAAACTCTTTGGCCGAGCGCCCTCGCCTTTCAGCCCTGGGTGTCCCTTTGCTTTCATTAATTGTAGCACATCTTGCCCCGCCGCCGTGGGGTTAAAATGTCGCCATCCCGCTCCACTCCTGGAAACGATACAGGGCGTACCGAAACAACGATTTCTCGGCAAACTCCTGGTAATCAAGGGAATAGCTGCCGTCGTCATTCCGCCAGATCCGCTCGAAATACCCGGTTGCCTCCCGCACCACCCGCGAATCCGGAGGAGCCGTCACCTCCAGGCAGGCCTCCAGATTCAGATCGTCAAGGTTCCGCCGGGTGAGGTTTGCCGAACCGCCGATGAGCACTGTCTGTGCGGGCAGGGAAATCACGACCATCTTGCTATGAAACTGCTCGCCGTGCGTTCCGTACCAGCGAATCCGGATCCTGCCCTGGGATTTTTCGACAAGTTCCCGGGCCACCGGCCGGTTGGGAATCCCGTTTTTCTTGCGGCCAAAGGCATCCTTGTTGGGATCAAGGAGAAGCCGCACCTCGGCCCCCCTGGCCGCCGCGGCCAAAAGCCCTTCGACAACCTCGCGGTCGGAGAGATAGAACATGGCCATCCGCACCGAACAGCCGCTCCCGCAACGGATAAGGGCTGCCAGCAGCCGCGCCTTGATCTTGCCTTCGGTGAGCAGGCGCATCTGCACCGGGCCGGATTCGGGCCGGGATGAAATCTCCCATTGGGGAAGGATCTCCCCGGAAAGTTCCGCCACTGCCGCTTCCGCCTCGACAATATCCTGCACCACCGCCCCTTGGCCGACAAAAGCGATATTCGAATGATAACCGCTTGCGTCATGGGAGTTGGCCGAAGCGATGAGCGCCTCTTTTTCGCTGGCCACCACCTTGCGGTGATTGGCCTTGAAGTTCAGCAGGCTCAGATACCCCCGCAGGGTCATGGCCGGGCCGTTTTTGGCAAATGGCGACGGCAGCCAGCCGGCCCCCTTGGTGCCGAGCCATTGGCAAAAAAGCCGCCACCAGGCCGAATAGATGAAATTGGAATCGCGCAGCCTGCCGGTATCCGTGTAAATGATCCGCACCCCGCTTGCCCGCAGCTTTTTGAAATGGTCGGGTTCTTCCGCCCCGTAACTCCGGTTGATGGCATCGGTGATGAGCACGATATCCACCTGGGGCGAGCGCTGTTTTTTTTCCACGAGCCCGCGGGTCATCTCGTCGGACAGGGCGGGGAATTTTTCCCCCGGGGCATGGACGCTGTTGAAGAGAAAAAGGTCGAGCAGGACAAACCGTTCGGCCTCGTCAATGATCCGGCACATCCGCTTGAAAATGACTTGCTCGCGCACCGGCTGCCCACCCCGCTGAAAGGTAAGGTCAGCCAAAAATTCGACCTCCGGTGCCGCATGCGGAACCCCTTCCAGCGAGAGGCCGCCGGGCAGAGGCTTACCCTGGCCATACGCCATGAGGCCCAGCCAGGCAAACGCTCCGACAACCACTATAATCTTCAAAAATTTCCCTCTGCCGAATCCTGCCTTCCCCATAAACACACCTTGAAAAATTAGAAGCCGTCAAAAAACAGGGTTCACCCGAAAATTCCGGGGAAAGTGACGAGGCCTTTTTGCTGTTCTCTTTTTCTTCTTTTGCGTGCCCAAAAGAAGAAACAAGAAAAAGGCACCCCAACCAGTCCTGGCCCTGCGGGCTTCCCTTACTTCTCGCCGAGGGCGGGACGCGGAAAAACTCGGGCTTTGCCCTCAAACAGTTCCCGCGTCTTTTTCCGCCCCCGTCTGCGAGGCGCGGCAGGACAAATGGGGGAGGATAAGAGAAATCCCATTGGCACGCCGCCGAGCACCGCAGAGGCTGCTGAAAAGGGGATTTGCACTGTCTGAGCGCAGCGAGTTTGCAAAGCCCCGGCAGCATCGAGGAGCACAGGGAATCCCGCCCGCGGCGGGACAAGAGACACGGGGGCCCTTTCTTTGGTTC
>DASWIU010000225.1:0-7937 GCA_036397515.1 Desulfurivibrionaceae bacterium
TTCTGCCGGGCCGATACCCCGATCTTCAACCAGTATTTTGAAAAATACAAGGAAGCAGGGCTACGGGTGGTCTATGTCAACCGCCATTCCGACGAGGCCACGGTGCGCCAATTCGTGGCGGATCTGGAGATCGGTTTTCCGGTGCTCATCGACAAGGACGGGACGATTTCCGCCCGGTATAATATCAAGGTGGAGCCGCAGACCATAATCATCGGCCCGGATCACCGGATTCTGGCCGCCATTCTCGGCGGGGTCAGCGAAGCGGAGCTGAAGAGCCTGCTGGGCGGATATTTGGGTAAAAATACGGAAAAACAGTAGGTTGCCTGAAGATGCCAAAGATATTTCTCCCAAAAAGCAAGGTCAAGAGAGGGGTATTTCTTGCCTGCCTCGTTTCCTTTTTGCTGGTGACCACTCCGCTTTTGGCCCAGCCCGGTAAGGATATCTCCCCCCAGGAGCGCTGCCCGGTCTGCGGGATGTTCGTGGCCAAATATCCGGACTGGATAACCCAGGTCCGGCTGGACAACACCACGGTGAAGTTCTTCGACGGGGTCAAGGACATGATGGCCTTTGTCCTCAACCCGGCCTCCTTCGGCGCGGCCGGGCAGACCCCCAAGGAAATCTGGGTGAAGGACTACTACACTCTGGCCTGGCTTGACGGCCGTTCGGCCTGGTATGTTATCGGCAGCGATGTCTACGGACCCATGGGCCACGAGTTCATCCCCTTTGACTCCGCCGCGGCAGCGGAAAATTTCCGCAAGGATCACAAAGGGACCAAGGTCCTCAGTTTTGCCGAGATCACCGAGCCGTTGGTGCAGTCCATGCGCCACGGCCAGAAGATGCGCTGAGACCATGCGGCCCGCCCTGGTGTTCTCCATATTCCTCTCTCTGTTGTTGGCCCTTGCCGGGGCGCTCTTTCTCGATGGCGCAAATAGACGCAAAGCCGAGGAGGCAACCCTGGCCCAGTTGGAGGTGGCAACCAGCGGCCTGGGGCTCACCGATCTGGCCGTGGCCACCGAGGCTCGCTACACCCGGCATCCGGCGGTGAGCGACCCCGTGGCCCCCTTCATGGATCATCCGGGGGCCATCGAACATTTTCCCACCGGCGCCTTCTGGCTGCCGGTTTCCCGCTGACCGCCATGGCCCCAAACCTCGAAAAACAGCTCAACATCCTCGATTATGCCCTCTCTTCCCTGTGGCGGCGGCGGCTGAAAAGCCTCAGCGTCCTGCTGGTTTTTGCGGCGGTTATCTTCCTGCTCGCCTCCTTCCAGATGGTAACCCAGGCCTTGTCCGACAAGGCGAGGCAGGTGCTGGCCCACACCCCGGAGATCACCGTGCAAAAGATGTCCGCCGGCAGACAGGAGGCCATCCCTCTGGCTTACCGAGAGAAGCTGGCCGGAATCTTCGGCATCCGGAGGGTGGTGCCCCGAATCTGGGGCTATTATTTCGACGAGGTCCGTTTGGCCAATTATACGGTCATGGGGCTCAATGTGGCCGAGATGCCGGAAGGCGGCCGCCTCGACACCACCCTGGCCAGCGGCGCCATGCCGGGGCCTGGGCCTGGGCATGGGGATGATGCGCAGGGCAGGGTGGTTATCGGGTATTCCATCACCAAGGCGCTGGACCTGGCAGGGCGCAACACCTTCTCTCTGTTTCGGCCCGATCTTTCCCTGAAACCCTTTGAGGTGAGCGGCGAATTCTCCCGGGACACCGATATCCTGACCAACGACCTCATCGTCATGAACCTGGCCGATGCCCGCGATCTCTTCGCTATCCCCGCCGGGCTGGTCAGCGATCTCTGCGTCTACGTGGCCAACCCCAAGGAGATCGAAACCATTGCCAAGAAGATATCCGAGGTCTTGCCCGGGGTCCGGGTATTGACCCGGCCCCAGATCCAAAAGACCTACCAGGTCGTGTTCGGCTGGCGCAGCGGCTTCGGCTCCATCTGCCTGCTTTCCGCCCTGGCAGCCTTTGTCATCCTGGCCTGGGACAAGGCCTCGGGCCTCTCCCCGGAAGAGCGGCGGGAGATCGCCATCCTCAAGGTGCTGGGCTGGGAAACCAGCGACATCCTGGCGGTCCGTTTCTGGGAGTCGGTCATCGTTTCCGGCCTGGCCTGCATCCTCGGCATAACCGCGGCCTATATCCATGTGGTCTACTTTGCCGCCTCCCTTTTCCGGCCGGTGCTCATGGGCTGGTCCGTGCTGCGGCCGGAGCTGCATCTTCTCCCCAGGCTGGCGGCCGGGGACATCCTGCTGATTCTTGCCTTTACCGTGATTCCCTATCTGGCGGCCACGGTGATCCCGGCCTGGCGCAGCGCCACGGTTCCCGCCGACTCGGCCCTGGGAGGCTGAACGATGCTGATCGAACTTTCCGGGGTGAGCAAGATATACAACCAGGGCCGGGCCAACGAGGTGCGGGCCTTGAGCGACATCGACCTTACTGTGGAGCAGGGGAGCATGGTCTGCCTCAAGGGGCCGAGCGGCTCGGGCAAGTCCACCCTGCTGGCCATCATCGGTTGTATCTTTCCGCCCACCAGCGGCAGGGCCGCCATTGCCGAGCGGCAGCTGGCCCGGCTGCCGGACCGATTCCTCACCCTGCACCGGCGGGAGACCATCGGCTTTATCTTCCAGCGCTTCAATATCCTTCCGGAGCTGACCGTGTTGGAGAACATCACCCTGCCCCTGCTGCCGCTGGGCGTAGGGCCCAAGGAACGCAGGCTCCGGGCCCAGGAGCTACTGGCGCGCTTTGCCATCAGCCACCGGGCCCAGTTCCCGGCCGGGCAGATCTCCGGCGGCGAGCTGCAGCGGGTGGCCATTGCCAGGGCGCTGATCAACAACCAGCCCATCATCCTGGCCGACGAGCCCACGGCCCATCTTGACACGACCCTGAGCCGGGAATTCATGGAGATCATGCAGCAGCTCAAGGAGGCGGGCAAGACCATTGTCATCGCCTCCCACGACCCCCTGGTCTTTGACCATCCGGCCATCGACCGCACCGTGATCATCCAGGACGGCAGCATCCATGTTCCTTAACCCCTGGAGCCTGGCCCTCAGCCTCTGCAGCTTGGTGGTGCTGATGCTCGGCGCGGTGGCCGGCAAGACGGCGGTGCGGGTCCTGCGTTTCTGGGAACCGGGCAGCGACAGCAACCGGCAGATAAGGCTGGAAAACGAGATCTGGCTCTCCTCCACCCTGGTCGCCTACGGCCTGGGCTTTCAGATCCTCACCCTGATCCTCTTTGTCCTGGCAGCCGATGAATTTTGCCAGGTTATCGTCGGGGCCATGTGCGCCACCGGCGCCTTGTTGGCCAACCCCTACGGCATGCCGGCGCTGCTGGTCAAGCTGTTCGGGGTCTTCTTCTACGGCTTCTGGATTCTTCTCCACCAGCTGGACATCCGCTCGGAGCACTACCCCCTGGTGCGGATCAAATACCTGGCCCTGCTCCTGCTCCTCCCGCTGCTGGTGCTCGATGCCACCCTGCAAACCCTCTACATCGCCGGGATCAAGCCGGATATCATCACCTCCTGCTGCGCCGTGGTTTTCGGCGAGAGCACCGGCGGCGGCACCAATCTCATTACCGGCTATTCGCAGCAGGGGTTGCTGCTGGCCTTTGTCGGTTCCATTGTCGGACTTATGCTTCTGGGGTGGGGGTTGTTGCGGCGGTGGCAGGCTTGGCTGGCTGGGTTTTATGCGGCGGGCTGGCTCTGGTTCTTCGGCCTTTCCCTGGTGGTGATCACCACGGTGATTTCCTCCTATGTCTACGCCATGCCCTACCATAAATGCCCGTTCTGCATCCTCAAGCCGGAGTACCATTATTTCGGCTTTGCCCTGTACGGCACCCTGATCCCGGCGGCTTTCTTCGGGGCCAGCGCGGCTGTCGCCGGTCTGGTGCGGGGCAAGGTCGGGTTGGCTGGGGTGGTGGATGGCTACCAGCGGCTGGCGGTGAAGCTTTCCCTGGTTCTGCTGGTGATTTTTTCAGGGCTGTCGTTCTATCACTACCTTAAGTACCTGATCAGTGGCGGTGAAGGGTAGGGGCTGCTCGTTTCCCTGTGTGATCCGTAAAAAAAAACGTAATGACAATGTCAGTGCGTTCTGCTATGGTCAGGAAAACACCGGAGGTCACTGCATGCCCACATTGAATGAAGCTACAAATAAGCGCGAGACGCTGAATATCCGGATCAAGCCCGAGGAGCGGAGCCTCATCGACCAGGCCGCCAGGATGCGGGGGAAGAATCGCACCGATTTCATTTTGGACGCCGTGCGACTGGCAGCGGAAGAAACGCTGCTCGATCAGGCGATCATTATGGCCAATCCGGAAGCCTATGCGAAATTTTTAGCCCAACTGGACATGCCGCCCAGTCCTAACGCACGTTTGCGTAAAACGATGCAGACCCCGGCGCCCTGGGAAAAGGGGTGACACTTTCGCCGCCGGAGCCGCTGGCTGATCATCACCACATCGAGACATTCGCGTCCGGGGTGGAAAGCCTGGACACTTGGCTCAAGCGCCGCGCTTTGAAAAACCAGGCCAACGGGGCGTCCCGGACCTTCGTTGCCTGCGAAGGGCAGCGCGTCGCAGCCTATTACGCTCTGGCGTCGAGTGCCGTTGCCGTGACGGAAGCGGTGGGACGATTTCGCCGCAACATGCCCGACCCCATCCCTGTTGTGGTGCTCGGGCGACTGGCCGTGGATCAAGCCTTTCAGGGCAAAGGGCTGGGACGGGCCTTGGTCCGTGACGCAGGGTATCGGGTTATCCAGGCTGCCGATGCCATCGGTATCCGTGGCCTGATCGTTCATGCCATCTCCGCCGATGCCAGGGCATTTTATGAAGCGGTTGGCTTCGCCCCCTCTCCACTTGACCCAATGACCCTGATGATTACCCTGGCCGACCTGAAAGCAAGCCTGTAGCGAAAAGTTTCCCGGAATTCCCCTCACCGTCTGACCGGACACCTGTCATCGGTCTCCATAGAGTTATCGAGCAATCGGCACTCCTCCAGAAACTGCCGGTGGCTTTGGTCGGCGGCGATCTGGGCCTCGTAACGCCTGTCGTCAATCTCCCCCATATTTTCATAGATCATCGCGACAAAATCCTTATCGAGCTTATGATAGGTCGCCATATCCCGCATGATCCGATCGGTGCCGGAGACGCTGACTCCGCAACGGTAGGGCCGATCCTCCAGCAGGGCGGTAAAGGTGTCGGCCACGGAAAGGATCCGGGCGCCCTGGGGGATTTCCTCGCCCGCCTTGCGGTAGGGATATCCCGAGCCGTCCAAGCGTTCGTGGTGCAAGGCTCCCCATTGGCTGATATCCTCAAAGCCTTCAATGCCGCCGAGAATCTCCGCGGAAAAATAGGGATGCTTGCAAATAACGGCGAAATCCTCGCTGGTGAGCCGCTGGTGTTTTTCGAGAATCTCAGCGGGCACCATCAGTTTGCCGATATCGTGTAGCAACCCGGCGATTTGTATCCGATCCGGGTCTTCTTTGTTAAAACCGCTGGAGTCGGCGATGGCCACCGCAACGGCGGCCACCCCGCTTGAATGGGTGGCGGTGAAACGGCTCCTGAAATCGATGACCCTGCGGAACATCTCCGCCAGCTCCAGGATTGCGCTGCGATCAAGATCCATGCCGCCTAAAGGAAAACGCTCCTGGAGAATCGTGCCGACCGAGGGGGAGGTCAGGTCGAGCCAGAAGGCCTCCTTGCCCGCCACTTCCTGGAAGGCCTCGACCTGTTCGGGCACAAACATTTCCCCGGCCCCCGCAGTGATTCGTTGGATAATGTCCGGCTTCTGGCTCAAGATTTCGCGGTTCGCATTGAGCTGCACCGCGATCCGGTCCGAGAGGTGGATGAGATGGCTGAGCAGGGGAACCTTCTCGCCCCGGTCCAGCATGCCTTGGCCGTTTTGCCAGTATACGTGGTGGAAGCGGATGAGCCGGGCCAGATCCGCAAACGGCGCAAAACCGGCCAACAGGAAATATCCCGGCAGGGTATGGCGATCCGGATCTTCCACCTCGAAAGCGAAGGCGTCCAGCCGAGTCTTGATCGACAGGCCGCCGATATCATGCACCGCCGCGGCCAGGGTAAGCCGCCTCAGGCTGTGGTCGTCCAGGCCGAGCGCTGTGCCGATGGTGGCGGCGATAAAAGAGACCTTTTTGTGATGATCAACCAGTACCCGGCTGATCAGGTCGGTGGCGGCGGTAATACTGCTGAGCAGGGGATAGAGTTCTATATGGGTCTTGGGATTCGTTTCTGGTTTCATGGGTATTCGGCTCCCTGGCGGACGGCGAATTCAAAGGTCGGCGGGGCAGGCTTGATCTTTAGATAATTATTATTATCCATTTTGGCTGAATCTGCAAACCCCGTTGAACCAAGGCCGGAAATCCTCACCTGACGCCATGCTCACTAAATGAAAAGCCCTTGACCCAAGTCAAGGCGGATCGGCACCTCCGCGTTCTATGGTTGGAAACAACAGTTATATCTCGATGTTTCCAATTATAGAAAAGGTGCGATCATGATGAATGCGGAAGAGCTTTGCCATCAGGAGCAACTGCTGGAATCCATCGACTGGCTGATGACCCCGGAAAAGGCGGTGGACATGTATCTCGAATGGGGTGCGGGCTGGACCCGCGGCCACGACTTCGTCAGCTCCATCCATGACGAATCGGTCTATTTCGTCTTGTTCGACTGGGAAACCCCGCCCCAGGTGACCCTTATCCGCCGGAACATGGGCGGCGCCGAAGAACTGGCCAAGGTGGAGGTGCCGGCCGGGCTTTTCGAGGCGGCGATCCAGGAGGACGGGCGCTTGCCGGGCGGCACGGTCCATCGCCTGAACCAGCCCCTGGAAGAATGGCTGCGGGCCAGGCTTGCGGCCTTGCGGAGGCAGTGACGGCTCTCATTTGCTTCCCCCCGGCCCACGAGGCGGCGACCTTGCCCAGGCAAAAAAAAATAAAACCGCTGTCGGCCGAACCTGCTAAAATATTGGAGAAACAGCGCCGAAGACCATCGACCACCGTGAGGGAGAAACGAAATGAAAAATGCCAACTGGAAACCGGAAACCATCGCCCTCCACGGCGGCCACACCCCGGACTCCGCCACCCGCAGCCGGGCGGTGCCGATCTACCAGACCACCAGCTACGTCTTTGCCGACACCGAAGACGCGGCTTCGCTCTTCGCCCTCAAGCCCGAGGTCTGGGCGCCCCGGCTCAACCTGGAAACCAAGGGGTTGCGGCCCGAGGATTTCCCTCCCGAGGCCACCGGCAATATCTACACCCGGATCATGAACCCGACCACCGACGTGCTGGAGCGGCGGATGATGCTGCTCGAAGGCGGGGTAGGGGCGCTGGCCACCAGCTCCGGCTCCTCGGCGATCTCCTACGCGATCATGAACATCTGCCAAAGCGGCGACCATCTGGTTTCGGCCTCAAGCCTCTACGGCGGCACCTACAATCTCTTCCGCCACACCCTGCCCAGCTACGGCATCACCACCAGCTTTGTTGATGCCGGTTCCCCGGAGGCCTTTGCCAAGGCGATCACCGACCGGACCCGCTGCCTCTTTGTCGAGACCATCGGCAACCCGCGCCTGGACGTGCCGGATCTCGCCGCCATTGCCCAGGTGGCCCATGAGGCCGGGCTGCCGCTGATCGTCGACAACACCGTGGCCACGCCCGCCCTCTGTCGCCCCTTTGACTTCGGCGCCGACATCGTGGTCCATTCCCTGACCAAATTCTGCGGCGGCCACGGCACTTCCATCGGCGGGGTGATTGTGGACAGCGGCACATTCGACTGGAAGGCATCAGGGCGCTTTCCGATGTTCACCGAGCCGGACCCTTCCTACGGCGGCGTGGTCTGGAGCGAGGCGGTGGGAGCGGCCGCCTACATCATCCGGGCCCGCACCATCCTGCTGCGGGATCTGGGCGCCTGTCTTTCCCCCTTCAACAGCTTCCTGATT
>DASWIU010000226.1:0-2292 GCA_036397515.1 Desulfurivibrionaceae bacterium
CCAGCGGGGGGAAAAGGTGGCGGTGGTCGGGGTCAACGGCGCGGGCAAGTCCACCTTTCTTAAAGTTCTGGCCGGCCGGACCGAGCCCAGTAGCGGCAGCGCCACCATCGGGGCCAACGTCAGCCTCGGCTATTTTTCCCAGCACGCCATGGATGTTTTGATTCCGGAAAGAACCGTCTTCGACACCGTGCAGGACGCCCTGCCCCAAGCCAACATCGGCACCATCCGCAACCTCTGTGCCGCCTTTCTCTTCCAGGGCGATACGGTGGACAAACAGATCAAGCTCCTGTCCGGCGGGGAAAAGAGCCGGGTGGTGCTGGCCACCCTGCTGGCTAGGCCGCTCAATTTCCTGATTCTGGACGAGCCCACCAACCATCTGGATATCCAGTCCCGTGAGGTATTGCTGGGAGCGCTACAGAAATTCGCCGGCACCGTGGTGCTGGTCAGCCATGACCGCCATTTTCTCCGCTCGCTGGTAAACCGGGTCATGGAGGTGGATCACGGGGAAATGCGGTCCTACGGAGGGGATTACGAATACTACCTGCGCAAGGCGGGCTATCAGGCCGCCTGACCAGGAGGGGCTGAAACCGACTAAGCGGCGAGCCCTTTCAGCCGGGCGGCCCGTTCGAATTTCAAGATGATTTGGGACAGTTGCCGCTCATCGGCAGGGGTCGGCGCAAAGCGGATGCCATAGGTCGCCAGCTTCGTTGCACCGTTGTCGGCTTTCCGGACAATGGTCGCCCACTCGAACCTGAGCTGAAAGCTCTCCACTGTTCCCGGCGGCACGAATTCGCTGGCCGGCACCGCATGGTTGAGCTGGAGGCAGACCGCCCGAATCTCCCAGGGCACCACAACCGGGGTTGCCTGCGGCAACCGGACAAGTACTCCCTTGCCGCTGAGGTCTTCGATCCGGCCGGAGAGAATCCATTTGCCCACGGTCTGGAAGATGGCGACACTGTCGGCGGTCGGCACCACCCGGTAGGCATGCCGCCGCTGGATGATCATAATCTCCGCCGGCAGTGCGACCTCCAGGTACTCGTCATTAGAGCGCAGAATCCGGCTCTTGCCCACGATATTGCGCCCGAGCACGCAACGGAACTGAAACTCCACCTCGCCGGAGATGAATTTCGAGGCCTTATCCCGTTTGGCCAGGATCAAGCGCGAGGTGGAGACCTTGACCACCCAGGCATCGCAGCGATGCCCGTGCTGGACAATGCTCAACGCCTTGCGCCGCTCCAGCATCAGCTCGAAGATCCGGCTCACCGCCCCCGGATCCCGAACCATCTCCACATCAGAATCTTCCATCCTCTCTATAACTCCCTGCAACTCAGGCGCTCTCAAAAAACAAACCGGAAGTGGTTCAAGGATAAACATCTTTTCCCTGCCCGGTCAACATACCCTGCCCGCCACCGCAAAAAATCATTTTTCCGCTTGCTTTTCCCCGCCGATTTCACCGACAATATAAGTACGCCCCGATGGCCGCTTTTCACCACCCTGAAGTCCCCACAACTTCTCAGCGGCGAAGCCTCATCGGGGCTTTCTTATGCCTGCTTCTCAGCTGTGCTCGCGGGTCTTGCGGAAGACGATCTCCGGGAACAATTCCTGGACCCTGCCCAAACGCCACTCGCTTTCCGCCAGATAGGCGAGATGCCCCTCGGCATCCAGGGCGAGATGGGCCTGATTCTTGCTCTTGAACTCATCGAGCTTCTTGCGGTCCTCGCAGTCGATCCAACGAGCCGTCGCGTAGCTCACCGGCTCGTACACCGCGTCCACTCCGTATTCCGCCTTCAAGCGGGCCATGGTCACCTCGAACTGCAGCACCCCCACCGCGCCCAGGATGTAGTCGCTGCCCATGGTCGGCCGGAAGAGCTGCACCGCGCCCTCCTCGGCCAGCTGGACCAGTCCTTTGTTCAGCTGCTTGATCTTGAGCGGGTTCTTGATCAGCACCCGCCGAAAATGCTCGGGCGCAAAATTGGGGATGCCGGTGAACTTGAGGGGCTCCTTGTCGGAGAAGGTGTCGCCGATCTTGATCGTCCCGTGGTTGTGGATGCCGATGATGTCACCGGGCCAAGCCTCTTCCACGTTGGTGCGGTCCTGGGCCATGAAGATGGTGGCGTTGGCCAGGGAAACCTCCTTGCCCAGCCGGTGGTGCATGACCTTCATCCCCCGGGTGAACTTGCCGGAACAGATGCGGAAAAAGGCGATCCGGTCGCGGTGGGCCGGGTTCATGTTGGCCTGGATCTTAAAGGTGAAGCCGGAAAAGGATTCCTCGTCCGGGGAAACCATCCGGGT
>DASWIU010000227.1:0-6727 GCA_036397515.1 Desulfurivibrionaceae bacterium
TTGCTGCCGAAGCCGATGAGCAGCAGCAGAAAAAATACCGAGGCCGCCGGGAGCGAAAGCTGACCCAACACCTGAAAAGAGGCAAACTCCAGGCTGCCGGACAGCGCCCCGGCGGAGAGGAAAAAGGCAAAAAGAAAAGCCGCGCCGAGATGGGTGGCGAGCAGATAGGTCCACCCGGCCTCCACCGCTTCCGCCAGATCGTACTCCGTGATTACCAGGAAGAAGGAGGTGAGCGACATGCACTCCCAGGCAAAAAGGAACAGCAGGCCGTTGGCCGCGGTCACCACCAGGGTCATGGAGAGGATGAGCAGGTTGTACCAGGTCCAGTGCAGCCCCGGCCTCAACCGCGCTTTGTCGCCCTTCATATATTCCGCCCCGTAAAGGGCGCCGGCCAGGCCGACGACAAAAAGCAGCAGCAGAAAAAAGGCGGAGAGCCCGTCCAGCCGCAGGGAAAACGCCCCGCCCGGCATGGACCAGGGGAGAAAAAACGATTCCGCCCCTCCTCCGAGCAGACTCTGCCCCGCCGCTCCCAGACCGCACAGGCAGCCGAGGATGGCGCTGCCGCTGCCGAGAAGAGTGGCGGCTCTGGCGGCACCGCGCCCCGGCAGGACTGCCAGCAGCGCACCAATCGTAAAGAGAAAAAAAGCGACAAAAAGGAGATTCATGCGGCAGGCCCCTGGTGAAAAATCATGGCTTCCTGCGCGGCAATAAACTCGAGCAGTTTCTTGCGGGTCAGCTGCTCCCGGATACCGTGCAGAAAGGAGGCGGACATGGCAAGCCGCCACAGTTTCCGTTCGAGGATGGCCATTTCGGTATTGTTGGCGGGCAGCACCAGAAAAAGCAGCTCGGTCTTGCGGCTGTCCAGCGCCTTGAAGTCCACCGGATGTTCGAGAAAGGCGAGAATCACCATGCTCTTTTCCAGGTAAACCGGCAGGGCGGGATCTGGCCACATCCAGGCGATGCCGTCCATGGAGGAGGAGGCCACCGATTCCCGGGAGAGCAGGGAGATCTTGATCGCCTTGGCGTCAAAATTCGCGGAATAGGGCTGGGCAGCCAAGAGTTCGTCAATGATCTCATCGCGGTTGCTGCCGTGGATGCGATAGAGGACCGCGCCGTTTTCCAGGGCATCGACCAGGGAGAGGCGGTAATCCGTCTTCCGGCGGGGCGCGGCAACGCCAGGCCTCTGGCTGTCGATCCAGTCCACCACCTCGTCGGCCTTGAAGCGCCATTGCCCGCCGATCTTGACGGCAAAGGGAATCTGGTTGTCGCCCACCATGCGGTAGATGGTCTTCTCAGAAACACCCAGCTTTTCCGCAACGCCCTTTATGGAAATAAATGTTTTATCCATTTCTGTCCAATATTGTCCAAAGATGACTAAGCCTTGGTATGCTTTAAGCTGTTGCCAGGAGGTTGTCAATATTTTTCAGAAAAACCTGGAGGACGGGAGAAGAAATGAGGAAAAACGAGGAAAGAATTGTTCGGGGGGAACAGTGCGGATGAGCCTATTGGAAAAAAGAGAAAACCATTTTTCGGACACTCAGAGTGAACGGCAGTAATCCGGCACAATGGGGACAACCCCGGAGAAATAGGTATTATGTCCCCAGATTACTCTCCAGATTACTCAAAGATTACTCACCCAGATTACTCAGATTACTTTTTTCTCATCTCAACTAAGGTCGGACACGAACCTCAGCCGGACTGCCCAACAACCTCCAACCTCTTCACCCCTTCATAATAGGTCCGTTGGCCAGGGAACCCGATCCGCCGGTGTTTGTTTTTCATCCGATAGACTGGTTTCAATGCCAACGTGTTGCTTCCTTGCTTGATTTCCACCAGCTGCTCCAGCACAACCCCATCACCAGGCAAGGCCACCGTAACCCGATGCATTCCGACCGGCAGCCGCAAGGTGGTGGCAAACCGGTAACGCACCCCGTTGCCGACCTCCGGATCGCTGCTGCCCCGATGGGCGCCGGTTTCCACGGCCATGCTGCCGCTTACCCGTCGGAATTGATCGCCGGTGCCAACCAACAGTTGATAACGGTCCGTGCCGTAGCCGGTTGTGTCAATCAAAACACTGTTGGGCTTTCTGGTCTTGACAGTCAGCGATACCTGCAGGTCGCCGAAGCCGGCGGGCGCAGGCTGGCTCTCTTGCCCCACCAGCGGGGAGGTTCCCTGCCCGACCCGGGATTCAAGCCGGCTGATGGTTTCGGTGGAGGCGCAACCGCCAAGCAGGACAAATGCAAGCAACAGCATGCTGATCTTTTTCATGATATGTTTTCCTCGTGGTGTCTAATAATTTTGAGAGTTGCGTTTACCTGCGTGTCGCGCGATATCTATCGCTCGTCAAATCGGATCATCGGAGATGGCGTTCTTCTTTTCCGCCCATTCCTCCCACCAGCGATACAGGGTTGGCAGCACAACCAGGGTCAGCAGGGTCGAGGTAAGCAACCCGCCGATAACCACCGTGGCCAGCGGACGTTGAACCTCTGCACCGGTGCCTTGCGAGAGCGCCATCGGGATAAAACCGAGCGACGCCACCATGGCGGTCATCAAAACCGGGCGCAATCTGATTATGGCTCCGTTGACTATGGCATCGTCCAGCGATTGCCCCTGTTCCCGCAGCTTGTTGAAGTACGAGACCATGACGATTCCGTTCAGCACCGCCACGCCAAAGAGAGCGATGAAGCCGACTGCTCCGGACACCGACAAAGGCAGGCCGCGGAGGAAGAGGGCCACAATGCCGCCGATCAGGGCGAAAGGAACATTCAGGATAATGAGAAATGCCTGTCGGATGCTGCCGAAAGCCGAGAACAGCAGGATAAAGATCAAGGCCAGACAGATGGGCAGAATTATCGCCAGCCGCGCCATGGCCCGCTGCTGGTTCTCAAACTGTCCGCCCCAGTCCAGATAGTAGCCGGCAGGGAGCTTGACCTTTGCCTCAAGCCCCTTTTGCGCGGCAGCGACAAAACTGCCTATGTCCCTGCCGCTGACGTTGCACTCCACCACGATCCTGCGGGAGCCGTTTTCCCGGGAGATCTGGGCAGGCCCCTCTTCGGTCTTTATCCGGGCCAGTTGCTTAAGCGGGATGCGAGCACCGTCCGGGGTGGCAATGAGAAGATCGCCGAACTTGCCGGGGCTGTCGGACACGGCGGCGGGAAACCGCAACGCCACCCCGAACCGTTTTTGCCCCTCGAACAGCTCCGAGACGGTTTTGCCGCCTGAGGCAAGTTCCAGCACCTCGTTGATGTCGGCCACACTGATGCCGTAACGGGCGATGGCAGCCCGGTCGATCTCCACCTGCAGATAGGCCAGTCCCGAAACCTTCTCCACCTGGACGTCGGTAGCGCCTTCCACCTTTTTGACCACCTCGGCGATCTCGTTGGCCTTGGCCTTGAGAATCTCCATGTCTTCGCCGTAGAGCTTGATGGCGATCTGGGATTTGACGCCGGAAACAAGTTCATCAACCCGCAGGGCAATGGGCTGACTGAAGGAGAAGGTCATGCCGGGAATGTTTTCCAGTCGCTCCCGCATCGCGTCCACCAACTCGTCCTTGTTTTTTGCCGTTGTCCATTCACTGCGGGGCTTGAGGCTGACAAAGATGTCGGAGATGTCTATGCCCATCGGATCGGAGGCTATTTCAGCCCTGCCGGCCCTGGCGACGACACTTTCCACCTCGGGGAAAGACTTGAGGACTTTCTCCACGGCGGCGGAGGTCTTGACCGTATCGGTCACCGAAACCGAAGGCAGGCGGAATGACTGGACGGTAATGCTTCCCTCGTCCAGCGAGGGCAAAAACTCGCTGCCCAGAAACGGCACCAAAAGCAGGGACGCTGCCATGGCCGCGCCGGTTATGGCCAGAGTCTTTTTGGGATTGGCAAGGCTGTGCCGCAAGACGGGAAGGTATGTTTCCCGTATCCTGACCAGCAATCCCGGCTCCTTTTCCTCGATCTTGCCCCTGAGCAGGAAGGAACATAGCGTCGGCACCAGGGTCATGGTCAAAATCAGCGAACCCATCAGGGCAAAGCCGACGGTGAAAGCCATGGGAGCAAACATCTTCCCTTCCATGTCGGTCAGGGTCACGATGGGCAGATAGACGATGATGATGATCAGAACCCCGAAAAGAACCGGTTTGGCCACCTCCAGGGCAGAGGTATAAATTATATGGCGGGTGCTGTCCCCTTCCTTGCGCTCCGAAAGATGCCGCACCGTGTTTTCGACCATGACCACGCTGCCGTCCACGATCATGCCGAAGTCAATGGCGCCAAGGGTCATCAGGTTGGCGGAAAGCCCAAGCCAGTGCATGCCAAGGAAGGAAAACAACATGGAGAGCGGGATGGTCAACGCCACGATCAGGGCGCCGCGCACATTGCCCAGAAAATAAAAAAGAATGGCGATTACCAGCAAGCCGCCCTCGATCAGATTGGTGACGACGGTGCGAATGGTCTTCCAGACAAGATCGGTCCGGTCGTAGTAAGGAACCAGCCTGACCCCTTCCGGCAGGGCTTTTTCAATGGTCTTGATCTTCTCGGTTACTTTTGCCACTACTTCGCGGCTTGACGCCCCCTGCAGCATCATGACAATGCCGGCAACCACCTCGCCTTTGCCGTCGTAGGTTGTCGCTCCCTGGCGCGGTTCGTCGCCGATGATCACCTCCCCTGCATCGTGCAGGTGGATGGGAGTGCCGCCCGAACTTTTCACCACGATGTCCTTCAGATCATCGACGTTTTTGGCCTGGCCTATGCCGCGCACCATCAACTGTTCTTCCCGGTGCTCGATGAATCCCGCGCCCACGGTGGCGTTGTTCTTTTCCACCGCTTCCGCGATCTCGTCAATGGTAAGATTCAGGCTCTTCAGCTTGCCCGGGTCAAGCAATACCTGGTACTGCTTGACCTGCCCCCCGAAGGAGTTCACATCGGTCACCCCCGGCACCGTGCGCAAGATCGGCCTCACCAGCCAGTCCTGAATGGAACGCAGCTCCCTGGCATCATGCCGGTCGGAGGTGAGGACATATTGATAGATTTCCCCAAGACCGGTGGTGACCGGCCCCATTTGGGGCTCAATCCCCTTGGGCAAACGGTCGCGGGCCTGCTGCAACCGTTCAAAAACCTGCTGCCGGGCAAAATAGATGTCAACGCCGTCTTCAAAAACCACGGTCACCACCGACAACCCGATTTTGGAAACCGAGCGCACTTCCTTGAGCTTCGGAAGCCCGCCCATGGTGGTCTCAACCGGGAAGGTGACCAGTTTCTCCACCTCGGTCGGGGCCATCCCTCCTGCCTGGGTGAGAATCTGCACCTGGACGTTGGTTACATCCGGAAATGCGTCCACAGGCAGCTTGCCCATGGCCCACAGCCCGCCGCCGATCAGGATGGCGGTGGCCAAGAGGATCAGCAGCCGCTGCCTGAGCGCAAACTGCAATAATTTATCTATCATGGGGATATTGCCTCATAATTGTGCGCAGATGTTCCAATCAATGACCGTGTTCTCCCAGTTCGCCCTTCTGCAGCTCTGATTTGAGCAAAAACGATCCCTTTGCCGCATAGCGCTCTCCTTCCTTAAGGCCGGAAAGCACCTCGGCCATGCCGCCTGCTATGCGCCCCAGCGCAACCTTCCTCGGCGCAAATTCGACGCCGTCCCCGGTTACGAAAAGAACCTTTTCCCCGTGCAATTCCTGCAATGCCTCCTCCGGGACCGCCAAGACCGGCGGAGTATCGGCCGGCAGCGTCAGGACAACGGTGGCGAACATCTCCGGTTTCAGCTTCCGCCCGGGATTGGCGACTTCCACCCGCGCCTTGACCGTGCGGGTGGCCTCATCGACCAGATCGGCGATGTGGGTAATACGCCCTTGCAGCTTCAGGTCGGGGAATGCCCCGACGGTGAACATTGCCTCCTGCCCCTTGTGGACCTTGGCCAGATCCTTCTCGTTGATATCCACCAGCACCCAGACCGAGGAAAGATCCGCCACGGTGTACAGACTTCTTGCGGGATCGACCAGCTCGCCGACAACCGCCTCTTTTTCCGTAATTACCCCGCTGATGGGCGAGCGGACGGTAAGAAGCGGCTTTTCATGCTTGCCCTCTTTCAGCTCGGAGGCGGATACGCCGTAAAAGGACAAGCGATCTTCGTCGCTGTGCATTTCGGCCTGGGCGATCTGGTGGTCACTCTCCGCCTGAAACACCTCCTTGCGCGCGAGGATCTTTTTTTCCGCCAAGGCCAGCGCCCGGTCCAGCCTGTTTTTTGCAAGCTGCAGCCTGCTTTTCGATTGGCGATACCGACTGAGCGCCTCGCCCAGTTCGACGCTGTCAAGGGTTGCCAGCGCCTGGCCGCGTGAGACGCTGTCACCCAGGGAAGCACGCACCGAGACGATCTTGCCGGGGATACGGGGGGAGAGATGGGCTATCCGGTCGGCATTGACCGCCACCTTGCCGGTAACGGTGATTGCGCCTCCCAGGGGATGCTTTTCCGCTGGAACAACGATCACGCCGTGTTGCTTCTGCAACTCGGCGGTCATAGTTAGACTGCCCTCTTCCTCATGGTTTTCATCTCTTGCGTGCTCCTCTTCCTTTTCCTTATGGCCCTTGTTGTCATCATGCCCGCCTGGTTCTTCTTCCTGGTGGGCAATTTCCGTTTTTTCAGCATGGCTTCCATTGCCGGTCTTGAGGTGGGTAAAGCGGTAGATGATGCCGCCTCCCAACGCAATAAGCAGGACAATTCCAATAATGATGGC
>DASWIU010000228.1:0-27293 GCA_036397515.1 Desulfurivibrionaceae bacterium
ATCTTGCCGGCGGCCTGCACCTCTTCGAAAACCGCCTGCATGTTGGGCACATGGTTCAAAAAGTCGAACACCCGCCAGACATCGACATACTTGGCAAACTCCTTCACCACAAAACGGATGACATTGGGGGGATAGGGGCGATAGCCGAAGAGATTGATGCCGCGGCACAGGGTCTGGAACATGGTGGTGGGCATCTTTTCCCGCAGCAGTTCGAGCTTGAGGAAAGGGTCCACCTGCTTCCTAAGGATATCGACATGCACCGAGGCGCCGCCGGTGATCTCCAGGGAGAAATAGCCGGCCTCCTCGCGGGAGGGGGCGGCCAGCAGGTCCGTGTGCAGCAGGATCCTGTTCTTGTAATCCGACTGGGACATATCGCGGGCGGTATTGGTGATGTAATACCCATCCGCTTGCCGCATAATCTTGAGTACCTCAGCGATACCCATCCCTTGAACAATGCGTTCCATGGCGACTCCTATCGTGCGCAGCAGTTGACCGGAAAGTGCTTTGCGCCCTTCCGGAACAACAGGTGGTTTTTAAAAAGGTTAGACGGCGTAGGGGTTTTCCCCTTTGTAATGAATCTCCGCGATCAGATGGGCGAGCTTGTTGCCTTCACTGGGCTGCTCTTCGTAGTTGATCAGGTGCGAATGGGTCTCGATGAAGGAGGTGTCGAAGTCGCCCCTCTTGAAATCCGGGTCCTGGACCAGATTCACGTAGTAGGGAATCGTGGTCTTGGGGCCGGTGATCACAAAGTTGTTCAGGCAGCGGAGCAGTCGGTCCACGGTTTCATTCCAGGAAAAACCGAACACGGTCATCTTGACCAGCAGCGAGTCGTACACCTTGGGAATGATGAAACCCTGGTAGACAAAGCCGTCCAGCCGCACGCCATAGCCGCCCGGCGAACGGTAGACGGAAACGGTCTTGCCGCCCTCGGGCATGAAGTTGTTCTGCGGGTCCTCGGCATTGATCCGCATCTCCACGGCATAGCCCCGGATATGCACATCCTCCTGGGTAAAGGAGAGATTTTTGCCGAGGGCCAGCTTGATCTGGGTCCGGACGATGTCGATGCCGGTGACCATTTCGGTAACCGTATGCTCCACCTGCACACGGGTGTTGATCTCCATGAAATAATAATTCCAGTCCCGGTCAACGAGGAATTCCACGGTGCCCGCGTTCACATAATGGGAGGCCTTGGCCGCCGTCACTGCGGTGGCGCAGATCTTGTCAACCAGCGCCTTGTCCTGGATCAGGGAGGGGGCGATCTCCACCAGTTTCTGGTTGCGGCGCTGGATCGAGCAGTCCCTGGAGCCCAGATGCACGGTATTGCCTTCCTTGTCGGCAAGGATCTGCACCTCGACATGCTTGGGATTGATCACCGCTTTTTCAAGAAAGACCGCGTCGTTGTTAAAGGCAGCCTTTGCCTCCGCCCTGGCCGTGGGCAGCTCCGCCCGCAGCTGTTTTTCGTTTTCCACCCGCCGGATGCCGCGCCCGCCGCCGCCGGCAGTGGCTTTCAGCATAACCGGATAGCCGTATTTGTCGGCAAAATCAATGGCTTCCCGGAGACCGGCATCGCCGGCGGAGAGGTTGTCCGTGCCGGGCACCATGGGGATTCCGGCCTCCTTCATGATCAGCCGGGCCGTGACCTTATCGCCCAAGGCCTGGATCACGTCGGAGGGCGGGCCGATGAAGATGATGTTGTTGCTCTCGCAGGCCTTGGCAAAATCGGGGTTTTCCGCCAGAAAGCCGTAGCCGGGATGGATGGCGTCGGCCCCTACTTTTTTGGCGACCGCGATGACCTTGTCGATATTCAGGTAGTCGCAGCGCGGTCCATCCCCAAGCCAGATGGCCTCATCCGCGGTGCGGATGTGCAGGGCGTCCTTGTCCGGGGTTTCATAGATAGCCACGGCAATATGCCCAAGCTCTTGCACCGCCCGAATGATCCGCAGGGCAATTTCACCTCGGTTGGCTATTAATATCTTTTTCTTCAACGGATCACCTCATTTAAGACAATTTTCAGGCCGCACCCGATAAGCAGGCCCGTGTATAGACAATATCTTTTTCCGGCAGAATCAACGCAACACCGCAAAAAATCGTGGAAAAGAACGGCGGAAGAATATCCCACCCGAGACACTCAACTTTGCAAATTACCATACCGGATTTTCAAGGGCAACATTTTATGTCCACAAAAAAAGAAGACGGAAGATGCGCCTCTGCAGGGCCGTATCTTCTGAAAAACCGGCCCTGCGGGGATCAGTCGGCCTCGCCCTTCTCCCTTGCCAGGCCGGCCAACACCGTGGGCAGGTGCAGCCGACAGGCGGCGGCAAAATCCTCCGGGAAATGGCCATTGACCCAGCGAAGCTGGGCCTCGCTGAAGGCCCCCATGGCATACGGGAGCTTGGGCAGAAGCGCGTAGAGCAGCCGCTGTCCGGTGGGGTTGGCCGTTATCCGGCGGGAATATTCGATGCTGTGCACCAGCCGGGCGCCCAGCCGGGCAAGGATCTTCTGGGCGATGAGCAGGGCGCGGTCCAAGGCGGCGCGGGTGGCTCCGTCCGCCTCCAGGATATTGCCCACCTCGCCCAGGGGCATGAGCTGCAACTCCCACTGGGAGGTCTGCGCCTTGGGCACGAAGAGCAGAACCTTTTCATCTTCATAGACAACCAGACTGGTATTTTCGTTCCCCTCCCCGTCCATCCGCCTGTTGTTGCGGATCGCCGCAAGATAGGCGCGGAAAAAATCGCAGCCCGTCTCCTCCTGGTACCGCTCGCAGAACTCGGCCACCAGATCCCCGCAGGCATAGCTTGGCATCGGCTCATCCGCGGCCTGCCCCTCATGATGCCAGGCGGAAACCGTCCGCGGCAGGAGGGCAAACTGCTGGTGGATTTGCTGGTGCGAGGCATGGAGCCGATAGCCGCTGGGTGCGAAATCAAAGCCGTAGTTCCAGCCCCAGAGGGTGGCGGTGAAGGACAAGGGAGGCCCCTCTTTTCGCCGCAGGGCTTGGACCACCGCCAGGCGCAGCTCTTCGAGGGCAGCTTGGCTCAGGGTCCTTCGCCGAGGCGGCAGGGCCAGGCCCAGTTGGCCGGCAAGGCGGAGAAAGGTGCGCTGGTAGTAGAGATGCCGCAACCCCTGCATGTCGGCGGCGGAAAGGTCCGCGATACTGTAGCGGACGGCATCATCCGCCATGTTGGCCGCGTAATGGCCCCAGGGAATGTAGCTGTTGCGGCGCAGATACTCAAAAACATGGCAGCCCCGGGCTCCGTCGCGATACTCGCCCACGATTTCGCTGCCCCCCTGCACCCCGGGCCGCAGGACCATGACCCTGCGGTAGACCTCGGGCAAATGGCGGTTGTTGACTACCACCTCGAACAGCTCAGGCTGGAGAATCACGGCCCGGGCCAGGCCATTGGCGCCCTCTGCGTAGCGAAGGCCGGTCGGCGCCCCGGCGCCGTCCCGGAGAAATTCGCAGCTCATTCCGGCCAAGGCCACCAAATCCTCCGGGTCGGTGGAGGTGGCGGCCAGGGTCAGCAGGACGGTTTCCGGCAAGGCGGCGAAGATCTGCGCCAGATTCTGCGGGGCTCCGGCGGGCAACAGCCCCTTCAGCGCCCGGCCCATGGACACCGCCTGCGGCTCCGGCAGCTTGATGGAGGCTGGATTTGCCGCCCTGGCCGCAGCCCAACCGCTGCTGATGTACGTTACCCCCCGGAAAGGAAAGGGGTTGACGATTTCATAGACCACCTCGGCCCGGTCAACCTGCAGATCGCCAGCGGGAAAATTGCTCTGGTTCAGACAGGGCTTGCCGCCTGCAAATGCGCCGAGCGGCTCGACGAAATCGTTTTCCCGCAGATTGGCAACCTGGTAGGAGGGCGCATGCACGCCATAGACAAACTGCCCGGCAGGGTGGACGCAGGAACGCACGGTCATGGCAAAATCTCCAATAAATCACACAGGGAAGAGCGGCAAGGTTAAGCAGGCGAACTATAACCGGGAATCACGCCCACGCTCCACAAGAAAAATCGAAAAAATCTCCGCCTCACTTGCCTTTGCCTTAAAATCTGCTACCATGGTGGGGAAATCCATGGTCTGTTTCCTTCTGCCCAACGGTACATTTCTCTTGATACAAGCCTTTTTCCGCCGATTACTGCCCGGTAAAAACCGCGGGCCCTCTCTGCCGGAGGACGCCTTCTGCAACGCCCCCTGCATTTTTACCGATGTTCTGCGGAATATCGACACCGGCCTCATCATTCTCGACACCGTGGAGAAAAAAGTTTTCTTCAAAAATGCCCATGCCGTGAAAATCCTTGAGCCGCTCGAGGCGGCCCAGGATTACGAGGGCCTCTCCGCCCTGCTCTGCAACGACCTGGATCCCTTGCAGCAGCCGGGCCGGACCAGGAGCCGGCAAACCATCATCCATTACGAACACCGGGTGCTGGGCTATACCGTGTATAAGATCCCCGGCGATCAACGCCACATCTCGATTTTCATTCAAGACATCACCGACCGGCACCGCCTGGCCGCCATCGACGAAGCCACGGAGATGATGAACAACATCGGCTGCCTCTTTTCCGGCATCCGCCACGAGATCGGCAACCCCCTCAATTCCATCAAGATGGCCCTGGCCGTCCTGCAAAACAACATCAGCAAATATTCTCCCGAAGAAATCGATGTCTATTTCAACAGAATTTCGGGGGAAATCATCAAGATGGAGGCGCTTCTCAAATCGCTCAAAAACTTCAGCATGTTTGAAACGCCCAGAACCAGCGATATTGATCTGGCGATGTTTTTCGACAACCTCATGCAATTGCTGGGCGCGGACATCCGCGCCAAAAAAGTGGAAATCCGGATCGAGATCGCCCCGGACGCGAAACGGATCATGGTGGACCCCAGGGCCTTGCAGCATGTCACCATGAACCTCTTTGCCAACGCCCTCGACGCCATGGCGGAAACGCCAGAACCGGTGCTGCTGGTGCGCAGCCAGAGCCGAGGCAATGTCATCCTCCTGTCCATCACCGATAATGGCTGCGGCATGTCGGAGGAGTTGAGCCGCGATGCCTTCAAGCCTTTTTTCACCACCAAACCCCATGGCACCGGGCTGGGGCTGGTGATTTCCAAAAAGATGCTGACCCAGATGCACTGCGGCATAGAGCTGGTCAGCGAAAAAGGCCTGGGCACCACCTTCCACCTGACCTTGCCCAAGAGCGCCACCAAGACCCAGCGGCAAGACGCCTAAACGGGAAGATTCGATAAAAAATTTTCGCCTTCTGTTTTCGCCTGTTGAATGGGGGGCACCGGTTACGGTATAATCCATCGGTTGCCTGGACCAGCCCGGGCAAAACGTTTACATTTCAAGGAGAATTAGATGGGGATTCGCTCACGCTTCATAATCATCATGGCAATCATCTTCGGCGTCGCCACCGTGGGCATCGGCACGGCCAGCTACCTGTTCAGCAAACATAACGCCATGCTGGAGGCGAAAAGCAAAGGGGAGCTGATCTTCAATTATATTCTGGCCACCCGGGATTTTTACACGGAAAAGCAGCGCCCCCTCATCATGGAGGTTTTCGAGAAGGACCGTTTTTACCCCGAGCTGATGTCCGGCTTTGTGCTCACCCGCGGCACCTTTGACATCTTCAAAAAGAATCTGACCGGCTATAATTTCAAGCAGGCAACCCTTGACCCCCTCTATCCGCCGAACAAGGCGGACGAATGGGAGACCGGGCTGATTGCCATGTTCGCCGAACAGCCCGAACTCAAGGCGCACGAAGGCACCATGGAGCGCGATGGCGAGACCTTTTTTTATCTGGCAAAACCGATCAAGGTCGGGGACAAGGATTGCCTGCGGTGCCATGGCGATGCCAACGACGCGCCCAAGGATCAGGTTGAGATCTACGGCTCGAGCAATGGCTACAACTGGAAGGACGGCGACACGGTGGCCGCCTACGTGGTCTATGTCTCCGTGGAAGAAGCCCTGGCCAACGCCCGGAAGGGGGCCATCACCCTGTATCTGATCGGGGCAAGTTGTCTGCTGGTGGCCCTAATCGGCATCTGGCTGTTCATGGACCGTTTCGTGGTAAACCCCATTGTCCGGTTGAGCATCAAGGCCGAGGAAATCAGCCTCGGCAAAAATCTGGAAGAAAGTGTCGGCATCAAGCAAAATGACGAGATCGGCGCCCTGGCCAACGCCATCGAACGATTGCGCATGAGCATGGTCCGCATCCTCAAACGGTGAGCATATGCCCCTCTTAAACACCCATAAACAGCCGCACCCTGCGGCCCGGTATGCGGCCCCCCTCTGCCTTGCCTTGCTCTGCGGCTTGTTGCCGCCCGCTTTGTTGCCTCGCCCTGCCTCGGCGGCGGATTGCAAAAAGCTTGCCGTGGAGATCAGCCGGGAACGCGGCCTCATTGCCCGGCGCGACCTGCTGGCCAAAGCCATCAAGCAATGCCCGAAAGACCCGGAGATCAATTTCATGCAGGGCTACAACCTTGAACGTCTGCGCGACTACAACGACGCCTTGCGTTACTATGTCGCCGCTTCGACCCTTAACCCCAAACATGCCAAGGCCTTCTTCGGCCTGGGCGACATTTACATGGTGACGGGCAAGGCGCAGAATGCCGTGGCCGCTTATGAAAAAGGGCTGGGACTCGATCCCGGCAATAAACGGGCGGCAAAATCCCTGGAATCGGCGCGGATCAAGCTGAAGGCCCAGCTCGGAGAATCGGTGAGTTCCGAGGAGGCGGTCACGGTTCTCTTCGCGGAAAAATCCAAGGACCGGGAGATCAGCCCCATCGAAGCCACGATTCTCAGGCTGCTGATCCTTTTTCCCGACAAGTCAACGGAGCTTCCCGAAGAGGGCGCCGACCAGCTCAGCATCATGGGCGCGCGCGCCCTTACCAGTCGGGAGCTGAAAGGGGCGGTGTTCGAAGTGGTGGGCAACACGGATGACTCGGGCGATGGTGCGGCCAATCTGGCCATTTCCCGGAAAAGGGCCGAGGCCGTGCGCAATTATTTGATTAAAAATCACAATATTGCGGCGAAGAGGCTGCAGGTGGCGGCGCATGGCCAGACCGACCCCATTGTGCCCAACTCCACGGAACAAAACAGAAAGATAAACAATCGGGTTGAGTTCAAGCGGTTGAGATAACAACGGCAGTAAAGAAAAACAGAAGGCCTTGTTCCCTCTTGGGAGGGGGCAGGGCCTTCTTGTTTGGCCATTTCAGCGGGGAAGAAGCCTGGCCGTGTCTGCCCGGAATTTCTTTTCAAGGGCGGCGTCTCCGATCTCCTGACAGAAAAGATCAACCAGCTCGGGAAAGCGTTCCTTGGCGCACGCCCCTCCCGACAGCCATTTGCCGACAATCTCCTTCACCAGCATCGCCGCAATGGGGCCGATGGCCCTGGCCAGCGCCTCCTGAAAAACAGGGAGCGCGCTTTTCATCGGTTCCTCTTGCTGCGCCTGGGCGAAATCCATGCTCCCGGCTTTTTTCGCTGAAGTTGCCTGCCTGGCGGCGTCCGGGTTGGCCCGGACCTTTTCCACGCCCAAGGCAAGTTCGCCAAGGAGCATGTTGCTGGTCATGTTGATCAGGGAAAAATTCGCCTCTGTCTCACAGAGAATCACCAGCAAGGAGCCGTCGCGGATATGTTTCACCAAAACCATGGAATCGGGAAACCGCATCTCCACGGAATTGACACTGAGCCGGCAGGAGGCATTCATCTTAAAGATACGCTGCAGGGAGACCCCCATCAACGTGAGGGTCTCGTGGTCATACCCGGCCGGGACTATAGAAAAGATAATATCCGGCTTGTCGACCGAGACGAAAACCCCCAAAACGCCGGGGAGCATTTTCAGTTCCTGTAAAAGTTCATCCATGCTGCACGCTCCTCATTATGCCCGCGACTCAAGCTGCTGGGCTTCGGCCAGGGCCGGGCCGATGGCCGCGACAATCTTGGCGGGTGAAGCTCCCGACTGAACCTCGATCCCCACCGTCAGTTCCGTTCCGGGGATGATCAACAGCGGCTCCCCTTTCTCCTGGGCGAGGATGATCTGGGAGGGAAGCTCGGCATATCCGAGAATCCCCCGGATTTTATCCGCCGCTACGGCAACATAGGTGACAAAGGGCTTGAACTCCTTATTGTCGATGTTTCGCTGCAGCCTGACCGTGCCATCCTTGGCGACAAGCACCAGCCGGTTGACGCCCGGGGCCGCATTGAGCGTCTCTTCGAGACCGGCCTTGCCGCCCTGCTCCAGAGCCTGCGCCATCGCGGCGGTGGACGGGGGTAATGGCGACGTGGCAAAATCAAGATCATCCAGTTGGGCAAATTCATCATCTCCCTCTCCCGCGGCCGGGGTTCCGGCCTGGGCCGGTCCCTCGCCCCGTTCGTCGCTCAAGCGGGAGCCTTCAATCAGAATAAATCCCAGAGGGGCATCGATGGTCCGTTTCCGGTTCTGACAGAAATTATAAATCTCGATCTCGGCCTGCTCCCAGCTGATGATCTCAAAGGCGGCATCAAGGCCGGTAAGGGGCTCGGCATAGGCATTGATCAGGCTGCCGTTTTCAAAAAAAAGCAGGCCGGTCCGGGCGCCGGCCCTTGCCATGATGGTGCAGGTTTTCCGGTCAAGCTCCAGGAGCTGCAGAAACGAGGACAACGAGACCCCGGAGACATGCCCCTTGGCGCCCGCGGCCAGGCCATCCTTGATTTTTTGCAGCAGCAGCTCGAAATCCACCGGCTTTTCGATGTATTGGAAGGCCCCCAGGTTCATGAGCCGGTCTTCCATTTCCGGGGTGCCGAAGGCGGTCATGGCAATGATCGGCACGGAGTTTCTGAGCCTGCTCATCCGGCTGACCAGCTCAAACCCGTCCATCTCCGGCATCTTCAAGTCGGTGACCACCAGATCTATCGGCTGGCCGGCAAGGACAGCCAAGGCCTCCTTGCCGTTCCCCGCGGTTACGATCTCAAAGGCATCGACCCGCTCCCGGCACATGTCCTGCAAGCTCAGCAAAAAACCATGGTCGTCGTCAACAACCAGCACTTTTTTCATGGAAACTGCCCCTGTTGCGTGGGTTAGTGTTTAGTTTTTCATTTAATACAGGCCGCCCGGACCTGCAAGAGATCGGTCTGCCCCGCCAGCACCTTGCGGATGCCGTCCTGCTTAAGGGTCAGCATCCCCACCCGCATCGCCTCGTCGCGAATCTCCGCGATGGGGCTGTTTTTAACGATGAGCAGCTTCAACGGATCGTTGACCGTGAGCAGCTCATGGATGGCAAGACGCCCCAAGTAGCCGGTTTTTTTGCATTTTTCGCAGCCCTTGGGCCGGTATAGACCGGCCCGGTCGATCTCCGCCATGGTCAGCGGGCTCAGGGGATGCACGCCATATTCGGCGAGGATCAGCTCTTTTTCCACTGTTTCGGGCGCGTATGCCTCCCGGCAATGGGGGCACAACCGCCGCACCAGACGCTGGGCCAGGATGCCGAGCAGCGAATCGGAAAAATTATAGGGGTCGATCCCCATGCCCAGCAGCCGGGTAACTGTTTCCGGAGCGGAGTTGGTATGGAGGGTCGAGAAAACGAGATGGCCGGTGAGCGCCGCCTCGATAACGATTTCGGCGGTTTCCTGATCCCGGGTTTCGCCCACCATGATGATATCCGGATCGGCCCGCAGAAAGGCCTTCAGGATTCTGGCAAAATCAAGGCCGATCTTGTTTTCCACCTGCACCTGCCGCAGGCCGTCCTGGACAATCTCCACCGGATCCTCGACGGTCCAGATCTTTTTTTCCGGCCGGTTGACGTAATTGAGCGCGCTGTGCAGGGTGGTGGTCTTGCCGGAGCCGGTGGGGCCGACCACCAGGATCAGGCCGTAGGGCAGATCAAGGAGGCGGCGCAGCTCGAGGAGATTTCTGTCGGACAACCCCATTTTCTCCAGGGGCAGGGCCGAACCGGCGGCGAGAATACGCAGGACCATGTCCTCGTTGCCCCCGTGGGTGGGCAGCGAGGCAACCCGAAGCTCGATCTTGCCGCGACGGGTCTTGAACTTGATCTTGCCGTCCTGGGGCATTCTTTTTTCAGAGATATCAAGCTTGGCCAAAATCTTCAGCCGGGAGATCAAGGGCCGCTTATAGGCAAAGGGGATATTCTTATAATGGGAACAGATGCCGTCAATGCGAAAACGGACCGATGTCCCTTTTTTGCCGGGCAGCGATTCGATGTGGATATCGGAAGCATTGCGGGCCACCGCATCCTCGATGATCTTGTTGGCCATCTGCACCACAACCCCGTCGGCGGCGCTGCCGGTTTCCTCATCCTCATCCCGCTGCCCGTCGGATTCCTCGATAATCTCCAGATCTTCGAAAACATCCTGCGTCCCCTGCCCCAGGGAGTATTTCCCGTAAAAGAAATCGATGTACCGGTTGATGTCATCCTTGAGTCCCACGGCAAAACGGAATGCAGCGCCGTGGAGCACCGAGCGGATATTGTCCTGCTTGCCGAGATCGTTGGGGTTGTCGGCCAACACAACCACGCGGCCGTTCTCCTGGCCGATGGGGATAAAGACATTGGCCCGGAAATAGCTTTCCTTGGCCCCCTGAATACAAGCAGGCGCCTCCGGCGCTTCCGTATCGACGAATTCGACAAACGGGCAGCCGTAATATTCGCTGAAGGAGGCGCCGAGCTGTTTCCGGTCAATGCCGAAATCCGCGAGCAGAACACTGTCCAGCGTTTTGTTATGCTGCTTGGCCTTGACCCGAGCCGCATCAAACTGGTCCGGAGTCAGGAGTTTGTTGCGGAGCAGGCCGTAAAACTGGCCATACTTGGTCGTGCTCTTGGAGAGGGTGGCGAGGCGCTGTCTGGCGTTGTGATAGGCGGGATCAAGGCTGACCATTTCCTCCAGGGTTTTGATGGTGGAAGGAATGGAGCCCGTGCTTTCATAGGTAAGGGCCAGCTGATCGAGAAGTTGGAGACGTTCGATCTTCCGGGCGAAGCCGTCTTTTTTGCTCGCCGCGGTGGCTGCCGCGGCTTCGAAATGCTCAATGGCTTCAAAGGGTTTGTCAAGCTGGAGACAGCATTCGCCGATCCTGGCATGCACCACGGCCGGCCGGTATCCGGCGGCGAGCAACGCCCGCAGCTCTTCGCCGGCCTCGCTGTAAAAACCCGCCACCAGCAGCCCCTGGCAGTTTTCGAAACGGTCGGCCTCGGACAGCTGGCTGGCACGGCCGGGAGAGGCGGCCATGCCCCGCTCGGTTTGCAGAACAACCAGTCTTTCCTCAACCAGATCCCGGAGGATCGTCTCGCTGTCGGCAATCTGGGGCAGCAGCGACTCACACAGAGCCAGGGCCTCATCCATGAGCCCTTGCCTGGCGTACAAGTCGGCTTCGACAAGTTTTGCCTCGATGGCTTCCTTGGTGGCCACGGTGGTTGTCATGCCCATGCCGATCGGTTACACGCTCCTCAGGGTTATGATCGGAACGGTTTTCCCCTTGACCGTGAGATTGCCGGCCACAAGGGTGGTGGGATCAGCCAGAGGTTCCCATTGGTAGCCGGGGACGATGTCAAGCTGTTCCGTCGGCTCTTCAAGCCAGAAGGCCATGCCGCTGTTCTCTTTGAATAGGATGAGCAGGGAGTTGCCAGCCTGGGGGGCACAGTTTTCCGCGTCCGACCCCAAGGCCACCGGAATGGTCAAGGTTTTCAGGGTGGCTTCGTCGTGAAAACCCTGCTCGCCTTGCACCATAAAGCCGATCTTGCCGAAAAACCCGCGTTTCAGTTTTTTTATGGCCAAAAAGGGGCCGCATTTCCTGACCCTGCGCGCCGGTTTGCCCTGGTAAACAATCTGTTCCGGAAGGAAACCAACCGTTTTTCCGCCCCAGGTGGCAAGCGCCACGGTCTGCCAGGGGCAGACCGCCGCCGACCCTGCCGATTTTGCCGATTGCCCGCCGGTCGGCTCGACCGGCGCAGCGGCGTCCGCCTGATAGTCCGCGCCCAGCGCCTTGATCAAATTTTCTTTTTGTCTTTCCAGCCGTTCCCGCAGCTCGGTGTGGATGGCATGCAGTTTTTCATAGCCGGGCGTTTTGGCAAAAAGGTTCTCCACCGGGATAATGCGTTTGGCAATGCACTTGCCCAGCACGGTGAGATGGGCATTCACCGCCTCAATCAACAACGCCGCGGCCCTGCCGCAGGAGGCGAGGGGCAGTTCCGGCAACAGCTCCTCTTCCGCCGGCCCTGACTGAACCAGAGTGAAGGAGGAAGCGGCGGCAGTTTTAGCGGCGACCGCTGTTTTCTGCTCGGGCCTGGAAACGTCTTGGGTCTTGGCCGAATCCCGCTGTACCAGCTTGCTGTAATCCTTGGGGATGTTGGGAATGGCGGAACGCAACTCGGAAAGAGTGGGGTCCAGCAGTGTTTTCTCGATCAGGGAGAGGTCGTCGGCACCCGCGGCGGCCCGCAAGGTTTGCAGACCCTCCTGCAAGGTCTTCGGGGCGGAGGTGGAAACACTTTGCGGGGCAATGGCCATGGCTTCAAGCAACCTGTCCATGAGCGCGAAAATTTCCGTCAAGGCCACCGCCTTATCCACCTCGAAAATGCCATGAATCTCCTTGAGAACGCTCCGGGTTTTTTCTATGGTGTCCGCGGAGATCTCCCAGTCCAGGGAAAGCAGGGCTTCCTCAAGGGGGCCGAAGGCATCCGTCCCGTCGGCGGCGAGCAGGCTGGCCGGCAAGGGTGCGGCTTTTGCCGGGGCCGGGGCGGCGGCTGAAGCCTGGGTCGGCACGTCTTCGGCCGCGGCCGCGGGCGTGGACTGTCCTGCCCCGGCATGCGGGGAGAAAAGGTTGTCAATGGCGTCATCTATCTCGCCGTGGAAGTCACGATTGGGGAATTTGTCAGTCATAAACTCCATTCTCCTTGAGAAATTGCCGGCCTTAAAAGATCAGGAAGGCTTATTTCGTCTCATGCAGCAGATGCTTATTGGTGACATAACGCACAGTCTGTTTGCTGATTTCCCGCAAGGTTTCAAAAACCCCCATCCCCGTAACCGCGGAGGCCTCAAAGGTCTTCACCTTGTAAACGCTGTTCAGATCCGCCTCAAGCTCGGCCACGGTCAGGGTGGGGATCGGGGTGTCAACCAGATCCCGCTTATTGTACTGGATAACCAGGGGCATTTCGTCCAGCTTGAGCCCGTATTCCAGGAGGCTCGTCCGCAGGTCTTCCAGGCTTTCGATGTTTCTCTCCCGGCGCACCTGCAGAGGGTCGGCCACAAAAACCAGGCCGTCCGCCCCCTTGAGAACCAGCTTGCGGGTGGAGGCATACATGACCTGGCCCGGCACGGTATAGAGCTGGATCCGGATATTAAACCCCCGAATCGTTCCCAAATTCAGGGGAAGCAGATCGAAAAACAGGGTCCGGTCGCCCTTGGTTTCGATGGTCAGCATCTTACCCCGGGCGTTCTCCGCCATGGAGCTGTGCACGCTGAGCAGATTGGTCGTCTTCCCGCAGCGGCCCGGCCCGTAATAGACGATCTTGCAGTGGATTTCTTTTTTGCTAAGATCAATGAGCGCCATTGGTCATCCTTCAAAAATTTTCAGGAGGGTCTCGGACAGGCCGGCCACCCGGCAACGCACCAAGCCGAGCGAGACATCTTCCCCAAAGATGGTGATGAGAATAAGCTCCTCGCCGATCCGGCCGAAATGGATATTCCCATTTTTCCCCTTATGAAAGAGCAGGGAAAAATCCTCTTCGCCGATCAGTTTGGCGATCTGGGAGGTTGCGCCCAGACTGGCCGCGGCAAGGGCGGCCAGGGAAATGGCGTCGAGATCATCGGTGTCGTTTCCGCCGCAGTTGGACAGGATATTGCCTGCCCCATCAATGAGCAGAGCGTTGCGAACGCCCGCCTCAATGAGCGAGCCCTCTATGGTATTCCTGGCTTTCTCCAGAATGTCCGCAGTCAGGATAAAATCTTGCATCTCCCGTTTTCTCCCGTGGTGAGGTTTGGGGTACTCCATCACAGCAAACAGGGGTAAGGTTGCCGCACAGAGAGGGCGAAACACCTGCCATGGGGGGCTTCGAAACCGGCTGAAACGCTGTATATCTGCTGAATTTCCGGCAAAACACGTTCCTATCGTGTACCTGGAAAAAAAAACCGTGTCAAGCTGAAAGCGTCTGGGAATTTCGCGCCATGACCGGCGGCACGCCTTTCCCCAAAACCGCAGTGCCGAAAAGAATGGGGCGCGGCTGAAACCCGGCACCGCAAGAGAGCCTCGGAACCGCCCCCGGTTTTTTAAGCCTGCCCCCTCTTCTCTCCTTGTCTAACCCGCGGAAAATGGAGTATTGTATCGGTCTTGGAAAACCTAAAAAAAGATTGCGCCGGTTAGGCGACAAGGATTTTCACCATGAACAAACCTGGCTATTTTGGACAATGGGGCGGGGCTTACATCCCGGAAGTGCTGTACGAAACCTTTCGGGAGCTGCGGGAGGTCTACACCAAGGCCAAGGCAGATCCGGCCTTCTGGCAGGAGTATGTCGATCTCATGGGCTCGTACTCCTGCCGCCCCACCCCCCTTACCCATGCGGAGAACCTGAGCCGTCATTTCGGCGGGGCGCGGATCTTCATCAAGCGCGAGGATCTCAACCACACCGGGGCGCATAAGGCCAACAACGTCATGGGCCAGGGGCTGCTGGTCAAGCGCATGGGCAAGACCCGGGTGATCGCGGAAACCGGCGCCGGCCAGCACGGTGTAGCCTGCGCCACCATGGCCGCCAAGTTCGGCTTTGCCTGCACCATCTACATGGGCGAGGAAGACGTGCACCGCCAGCGGCCCAATGTCTTCTGGATGGAAAAACTCGGTGCCACCGTGGTGCCGGTGACCACCGGCAGCCGCACCCTCAAGGACGCCATCAACGAGGCCTTTCGCGACTGGGTTTCCAACATGGACACCACCCACTACGTGATGGGCACGGTCTGCGGGCCGCACCCCTTTCCGGAGATGGTGGCCTGGTTCCAGTCCATCATCGGCCAGGAGGTGCGCAAGCAGATCCTCGCGGTCCACGGCAGGCTCCCGGCCCGGGTCTATGCCTGCGTGGGCGGCGGCTCCAACGCCATGGGCATCTTCCAGGGCTTTCTTGACGACGGCGACGACGGGGTCGTCGAGCTGATCGGAGTGGAGGCGGGCGGCAAGGGGCTTGACACCGGCCAGCACGCCGCCCGGCTCGCCAGCTCCGACGCCTCGCCCGGCGTGGCCCAGGGGTACAAAACCATGTTTCTCCAAGACTCCGACGGCCAGATGCGCGACACCCATTCGGTGGCCGCCGGTCTCGACTACATCGGGGTTTCTCCCCTGCTCGCCGACCTGTGGGAAAAAGGGCGGGTCCGCTTTGCCTCGGCCACCGACCAGGAGGTCATGGCGGCGCTCGATCTGACGATCAAAAAGGAAGGGATCATCCCGGCTCTGGAATCCAGCCACGCCTTTGTCCAGGCCTTTAAGGAGGCGGGCGAGCTGACTCCGGACCAGGCTATCATCATCAACCAGTCCGGCCGGGGCGACAAGGATATCTTCACCATTGCCCATGCCTTTGACGACCCGTCCTGGAAGGAGTTTATCCGGAAAAAGGGGGAAGAATATGCAGCTCGCTGAGCAGCTCCGGGCAGCCCGGAGCAAAAAAGAGATCCTGCTCATGACCCACCTGGTCCTGGGCTATCCCTCCTTCGCGGTAAACCGCGAGGTGATCGGCCAGATGGTGGCCAACGGGGTGGACATAATCGAGCTCCAGATCCCCTTTTCCGAACCCATGGCCGACGGGCCCATGATCATCAAGGCCAACCAGGAGGCCATCGCGGGCGGAACCAAGGTCGCGGATTGCCTTGCCTTTGCCGCGGAGATGGCGGCGCAATACGAGATCCCCTTCCTGTTCATGACCTACTACAATATCCTCTTCAAGTACGGCGTGGAGAAGTTCCTACAGAAGGCCAAGGAGATCGGAATCCGGGGCTTCATCATCCCCGATCTGCCGCCGGAAGAAGGCGAGGAGTATCTCCGCCTGGCCAAGGAGTTTGACCTTGCCCCCATCCAGATCTTCGCCCCCACCAGCACCGAGGAGCGGATGCGAACCCTGGCCGGGCATGGCGCCGGGCTCATCTACTGCGTGGCCAGGAGGGGTGTCACCGGCAGCAAGACCGAGTTCGATGCCTCCTTCGATGCTTACCTGGCCCGCTGCCGCAAGGCCACGGACCTGCCGCTCGCCGTGGGTTTTGGCATCAGCAACCGGGAAGACGTCCAAATCCTGACCGGCAGGGCGGATCTGGCGGTGATCGGCACCGCCACCATCCGCCTGGTGGAGGAAAAAGGGGCCGAGGCGGTGGGTCCTTTTATCGCCGGGCTCAGGGGCTCAGCCAAGGGATGAAAACCAAGGCCCCAGCCGGCAAGACCCTGCCCAGCGAGGCTGCCCGCTTCCATGAACTTGCGGTCCAAAGTCTGGAATGGGTCTGGGAAACAGACGCCCGGGGGAATTTCACCTATTGCTCGCCGAGCTGCCTGGCCCTCTACGGCTATGAGCCCCTCGAACTCCTGGGCCGCAACCTCATTGAAACCTTCATCCCCCCAGAAGACCGGGAGGCCCAACGGGAAATCATGGAGGAGATCCGCCTGAGCAAAAAGCCCCGCAACGGCCTGCGGCGACGGGCGATGCGAAAAGACGGCGCCGTCATCCCCATCGAAACCCACTGCCTGCCCGTGCTGGCCGGAAAAACCGTGCGCGGCTTTCGCGGCATAAGCCGGGATATCAGCGAAATGCTGCTCCTGGAGCTCCGCCTCGAACACAAGGCCAGGGAACTCACCGAGGTCAACAACGCCCTCAGCCTTCTCCTGCATCAAAGCGCCAAAGCCAGTGCCGAGCATGAACGCAGGATCCACGACAATCTGCAACGCCTGGTTTTACCCTATCTGGAAAAAATAGAGGAACGCTGCAAGGATCAGGAGCTGGCCCTCTACCTCCGGGTGGCGGCGGCCAATCTTGAGAAAATCACCTCGACCTTCAGCCTGACCCTCTCCACCAGATTGGGCGGGCTCACCCCCCGCGAGCTGGAGGTGGCGGAACTGATCAAACAGGGCCGCGCCACCAAGCAAATCGCCACGATCCTCGATCTTTCCAGCCGCACCGTGGAGTTTTACCGCGACAAACTCCGGGTCAAGCTCGGCATCAAAAGCAAGAAAACCAACCTGCGCTCCTACCTTTCCTCCCTTGCCTGACAGGCATCCAGCCCAACCCCGTATTTTTCCCGTATTGCTATTGCCACCCAACTCCTTTATTAAAAAAGCCTCTGCCATTTTTCATCAGTACCAGGATTTTTGCTCTATGTTGTAGATACATGCTGTATTGGTCTGCCGCCGAACCGGGGGGAAACGGCGGCAGAAATAAAAAACGCACCATCTGCCCGACACCGTCGGCCAAAAGTCGTCTTTCTCGACTTTCCCGCCGCGCGCATACCACGGTGGGCGGAAAAAACCACAGGAGCGTATGTTGGACACCCCCAGAGCCATTCCGCTGAACCTTCTCCACCAGCTTTTCACCCCGCTCTGTGACGACATCTGCTGCGGTCTTTTCGTGGTCGAAATCCTCCGGGACGGCGCCGGCGATCCCCGGGGGTTTGTGGGCAGGGTTGCCAACCAGCTCTTCTGCGAACTACTTTCGGTGAGCGAAAACGATATTCTGGACACCGAGCTGCCGGAATCCCTCTGTCAGGCCTTGACTCTGTCCGCCCTGCTGCACGACCTCCCGATCTCCGGGGCCACCCGGATATGCAGAGAGCTTTCCCTCGGCCCGGACCGGAGCTACACCCTCCAGGCGCACCTCCCCTGCCCGGAGCTGCTGACCATCGCCATCCAGAATGCCCAGCCCGATCGGACAATGATCAGCTGTCAGGCCGAAGCCATTCTTGCCAGCCTGGGGGAACCCTGCACCATCATCGACAGAAACTTTTCCATTCTCTACGAAAACGAAGCCGCCAGGAAGATCTGGGGCTCCAACTGCAAAAAAAGCTGCTACACCGCCTACCATGGCCTGCAAAGCCGCTGCGAATCGTGTCATGCCACGGAAGTATTCATCGACGGCAAGATCCACAAAAATGAAAAACTAAGCCATCTCAACGGGAATGACCGGCACCTTGAAATCACCTCCGCGCCGCTGAGGGATGCGACGGGTGAGATCACCGCCGTGGTGAACATCATCCGCGATGTAACCATCCGCAAGATGACGGAAAAAGGCAAGGAACACCTCATCCGGGAGCTGCAAGCCTCCCTGGCCAAGACAAAAAGGCTCAACGGCCTGCTGCCCATCTGCTCCTACTGCAAAAAAATCAAGGACGACAATGGGGTCTGGCAACAGCTGGAGAGCTATCTCCGCAGTCATGCCGAGGTGGAGTTCAGCCACGGAATCTGCCAAGAATGCGGGGAAAAACACCATCCCCAGGTCTTTAGGCGCCGTTGAGAAATAACTTGTACCATTCCGGCTAATTCCTTACGGCGCCTTATGCCGTTTTGGCCAGCAAAAGGACGAACCTCTTTTGGTTCCAGCGGCTTACCAAGAAAAAATAATCGCGCCCACCTCTTGGTCCATGCCTCTTTTTTTTACATTTCATTTTACAATTCCCTGACATACGGGGTAGTGTTATAGAATAGACAGGGCGCCCGGTCTCCCGGCGCACCCAACCGTTCCGCCGCCAGGAAGACGATAGTTGCCATGGGTCCGAACAAAACCTTAAGTGACATATTCAGCAAGGTCAACATGAGCGAGCTCCCTGCCATGTCCGACCACGTTGAGGAATTACTCCGCCTCTTGAACCGCGACGCGTCCAGCGCCGAGGAAATCTCCGGGGTTATTCTCAAGGATGCCTCCCTGACCACCAAATTGCTCCAGGTGGTCAACTCGGCCTTTTACAGCCGGGGAACCCCCATCTCCAAAATCAGTCGGGCCATCACCGCCCTTGGCCTCACCACCGTGAAGGAGCTGGCCGTCAGTCTGGCCCTGTTCGAGGATTTCCTCAAGGCCGGAGTCGAGAAGGAAGAAATCAGCAAACTCCTGGCCCTCTGTTTTCTCGGCGCCTCCCAGGCAAAAATCCTCTGCAAGGTCAAGAAAATCAATGTCCCGGAAGAGGAGGTCTTCATCTGCACCCTGCTCCACCAGCTGGGCAAACTCATCATCCTGGTCTATATGCCGGAGCTGTACCGCAAGGCCCAAGAGCTCATCGATCGGGGCTATTCCGATGAATTTGCCGCCAAAACCGTATTGAACGACCTCACCTTTTCCACGGTGGGCATGGAAATCGCCCGCTTCTGGAATTTCTCCGAAAAGATCGTCCTGAGCATGGGGGATAACCCGCCCCAGCCGACCAACAAATTCGACTCCCAGCTCTACCTCCTCAATGTGGCCGCCTTCTGCAACCGCCTGACCTGGATCATCTGCTACGGCACGGGCCTGGAGCTTGGCGAACTGATCCTGCACTACGGACCGATGATGGATCTCAGCAGAAAAGAGGCCTTTGGCCTGGCCAACAGAAGCCTGGATGTCGCCGAGGCGATACCGGACAAGATTATCCGTTTCGGCTTGGCCAAGCTCAAGATCCGCGCCAAGATCTCCCAGAAGGAAAGGGCGAGCCGCTAGAAATCCCGTTTCCAAGCTCGGGGAACAGCGCGGAGAAAGAAGGGGGGATACAGTTACCTTGGAGGAATCAGATGGTTTCCCCGGTGGCGATGACCAGCCCGGGAAAATCCCCCGCCTTGCGGGAGGGCGTCACCACGCAGTTGCGGCCGATCACGGCCTGGGCCGGCACCTCGGCCTCCTTGCCGACCATGGTGATCCCGGTGTAAAGATGCTTGGGGCAGGCCTTGTTCGGCGTCCCCTTGTCCTCGCCCTGCCCCACCACCGCCCCCGAACCTACCCGGACCCGTTTATCGAGAATGGCCAGATCCACCACCGCCCCCTCCTCCAGAACGCAGTCGTGCAGAATAATGGAGTCCCGCACCCGGACATTCTTCCCCACCCGCACCCCGGGCGAGAGCACCGAGTTGATCACCTCGCCCTCAATGACGCAGCCGGCGGAGATCATGGAGCCCTCCACCTTGCAGCCTGAGGCAAAACGGGCGGGGCACCGGTCCACCACCAGCCGGTCCGCATAGGGGTTTGGCCGGATACCCCAGGCCTGCGGGGAGATCTCGGAATCGACCTTGAGCAGATCCATGTTCGCCTCCCAGTAGGCCTGGACCGTGCCCACATCCCGCCAGTAGCCGTGGAAGGGATAGGCAAAGACATTGTCCCGCTCGATGACCTTGGGGATGAGATGCATGCCGAAGTCCACCTCCTCGCGGTCCTCCTCCAAAAGCCGGAGCAGGTATTCGGTGTCAAAGACGTAGATTCCCATGGAGGCCAGATCGGTGCGGGGCACCCGGGGCTTTTCCTCCCATTCGACGATGCGCCCCTCGTCGTTGGTGATGCCGGCGCCGAACTGATGGATCTCGGAGAGCGGCACCACCATCATGGCGATGGTCACCTGGGCCTTTTTCCTCCGGTGAAACCGGAGCATGTCGTCGAGATCCATGCGGTAGATATGGTCCCCGGACAGGATCACCGTCTCCTTGGCCGGATGGGCCCGGATAAAGTCGATGTTCTGGCGCACCGCGTCGGCGGTGCCCTTGTACCAGTCGGAATCCTGGAACCCGGTGCGGGGGGGAAGGATCTTGATCCCCCTGGTCCGACCCGTGAAATCCCAGGCCTCGCCGGTGCCGAGATGGCGCATCAGGGAAAGGGGCTTGTACTGGGTGAGCACCCCGACCTGAGTCAATCCGGAGTTCATCACGTTGCTCAAGGAAAAATCGATGATCCGGTAGAAGCCGGCAAAGGGCACGGCCGGCTTGGCCCTGGTCTGCACCAGGACATTGAGGCGGCTGCCGACCCCGCCGGCCAGCAGGAGAACCAGGGTATCGTCGCCTAGGATCATCGGACCACCTCGCCGCGTTTGATTTCCCCGGCCAACTGTTCCGGGCGGAGATTGGGGTGCAGGGTGCAGCCGGCGCCGACCGCCAGGCCGTCGAGCAGATGGTTGTTCCAGCCGATCACCGTCACCTTGTCTGCCTGCGGCACTCCCGGCTCGCCAACCCGCACCCTGGCTCCGAAGGTCACGTTGACGTCGCTCACCACCGCGTTGAGGAGGGCGCCATGCCCCACCACATTATCGTAAAAGAGCACGGAGTTTTTCACCTCTGCCCCGGATTTGACATGGACCCCGGGAAAGAGGATGGAATTCTCCACCCGCCCCTCCACCACGCAGCCGTTGTAGACCAAGCTGTTCTCGATGCTGCCCCCGGGACCCACCTTGAGGGGCTGGCAGTCCCGGACCGCCCGGTGCTCCAGGTTGGTGCGGATGCCCCACTCCTCAAGGGGGATCTTCGGCGCCACCCCCAGCAGATCCATGTTGGTCCGCCAGTATTCGGCAACGGTCCGGGTGTATCCCCAGTAGCCGCGGAACTTGAAACCGTAGACCCGGTACTGGGTCGCCATGATCCGGGGCAGGATATCCCGGCCGAACTCAAAGGAGTCATCCTCCCGGGCGTTGGCCTCCAGCACCTCATAGAGCACCGAGGGCTTGAAGCAGTACACCGTGAGCGAGGCCCAGTTGAATTTGGGATCGGCCGGCTTCTCCTGATACTGATGGATGCGGCCGCCGCGCTCGCCGTCCTCGTCGTCGATCTCCGCCACCCCGAAGCGGCTCGCCTCGGCCATGGGCACCCGCAGGCAGGCGATGGTCAGATCGGCATCCTTTTCCCTGTGGTACTGGAGGATCTCCCGGTAATCCATCTGATAGACATGGTCGCCGGAGAGCACCAGGATGGTTTCCGGGTCGTGGTACTGGACAAAATCGAGATTCTGATGGATGGCGTCGGCCGAGCCCCGGTACCAGCTGCTCTGGCCCGAGCCCTGGGAAGGGGGAAGAATAAAAGCCCCCCGGTGGCGGCCGGTCATGTCCCAGGCCGCGCCGACCCCGATATGGCTGATCAGGGAAAAACTCCGGTACTGACTGAGGATGGCGACCCGTTCCAGGCCGGAGTGCATGAGATTGCTCAGGGCGAAATCGATTATCCTGGCAAAACCGCCAAAGGGAACCGCGGACTTGGGCCGGTAGGCGGTGAGCACGTTCAGCTCGTCAACGCGCCCCCCGGCAAGGATCATGGCCAGAACCTTCGGTTTCAGTTTCATGGAATTCCTGAAGAAAGAGGGGACGCCGTTACAACGGCATAAAGAGCCGTAACGGAATAATCAATAGGCAACGGCTATTCCGCAACGGCTCCTAAATTCTGCTTCGCTTCCTGGTTGCAAATCCATTATGGGAAGGGTTGCGCCAAAAAGCAAGCACAGGAAGGGGGGAGGAGGAAAAAGATTCTCAAGAGGGTACTGGAACCGGACATCCGGCAAGCGATCACAGGGTGGTGCAGATGCGCGAAAGAGGTTGGCGAAGTGTGCACCTGCACATGAGCCGACCGATGACAAAGCAGATGCGCCGCCCTGTGATCGCTTACCAGCTATTGCAGGTGTTTGGTGGTGAGCCGCATCAGGGTCTTGGTGGAAAAATCCTGCATCTCCATAGGCAGATTCTTGAGCGGCACCTCGGCCCTGGCTGCTTCCCGGTGGCCACCCGCCGAACCGATCGTATTAAACATCTTCTCCGCCAGCCGGCCGGCATTTTTCTTGTAGCCGTCGCAGCGGAAGATGACCACCAGCTTGTCGTTATGCAGGCCGGAGACAAAAACCCAGGTGACATCGTGGACCTGATTCAAAAAGTCGGCGATGAGCACCAGCATATCCGGGCTGGAGACCCTGCCCAGATGGGCATAGAGCCGCTGCTTGCTCACCTTCATCTCGTTTAAAGCGGTCTTGAAATAATTCAGCTCGGAGCGGCGGAAGGAAGAAAGCTCGATCTTGCGGACCAGATTCTGGTTGGCGATATTGAAGAGATAGCGGAAGGAAATGGCATCGGCCAGGGTGGCCTTTTTTTCAAAATTTCGGGTATCCACCTTGATCGCGTAAAAAAGGGCGGTGGCCAAAGCCACCGAGGGCTTGAGGCTGGCGGCCCGCAGGTACTCGACCAGCATGGAGGCGGTGGCGCCGAAATCCTTGCGGATATCGACAAAGGGGGCGACCCAGCCCTTGGTGGCCGGATGGTGGTCAATGACCACATCAAAGGGAATATTCTCGAAACTGGGCAGATGGCTGGGCTGGGAATCCAACATCACCTTCTTGGTAAAATCCCCGATCTTGAGCGTATGCAGACGTTCCATGGGGATCTTCAGCAGATCCACCATGACCACGTTGTTGAGCCGCCTGATTTCGTTGGGATAGGCGATGGTGACGCTTTTGACCCGGTAGCGGAGCAACCGCTTCAAGGCCATGGCGCTGGCAATGGCGTCCGGATCGGCATTGATGACTATGAGAACCGCATCTTCCTTGCCGAAAAGGCCGTAGAACTCGAGCAGCCGGTCCTTGGCGGTCTTCTTTTTGTTGGAAACCGGTTTTTTGGGAACCTCAAGACTTCCGTTCACGCCCACGCCATCATCCCCGCCACCCGTGAAAACCAGGCCGAAAACTGGCCTGCTTGCTCTGAGCTTTACCAAACAACCGATGCCCTATACCACATGCCGAGATAAATTTCAAAGGTTTGCCTTGCGGGGTTATTCCCCGTCAAAAAACGGAACCGAGGGAAACAGGGCGGGATCGGTGTGGGGGATGAAGCGGGAGCCGGAAAAACGCAGCATGAACTCCTGATTGACATTCAATTCGATGTAGGTGATTTTTCCCGCCAGCTCCAAGCTCCGTTCCCGTGCCTGACTTTCGAGAAGAACCCGCTGGGCTCCGGCCAGGGAGCTGTTGCCCACGGGCTCATAGGTGGCAAGGGGCAGGTCGGGCAGCATCCCCAAAACAATGGCCTGCCGGGGGGAGATATGCCGGCCGAAGGCCCCGGCCACATAGATGCGGTGCAGATCACCAAAGGCGACCCCCACCTGGTTGGTCAGGGTGGTGAGGATGGCGTACATGGCCGCCTTGGAGCGCATGAGCGCGTCGAGATCCACCTGCCCCAGCACCACGGGGTGGCCATCCGCCGAATCCTCGGCCTCCACCACCACGAACTGGTAGCCCTCGCTTCCCTCAATCAGCCGCTCTCCGGCAGCCTGGGGCCGGAACTTGCCCCGGATGTCGATCTGCCGGGTCAGATACAGCTCGGCCACCAGATCGATGAGCCCGGAGCCGCAGAGCCCTTTGGGCTTGGCGTTGCCGATGGTTTGGTAACGGATCTCCCCGCTGGCCGGGTCGATCCGCAGATGCTCGATGGCGCCCGGGCCTGCCCGCATGCCCATCCGGGCCACGCCGCCTTCCAGGGCCGGACCTGCCGCCCCGGCGCAGGCGATGAGCCATTCCCGGTTGCCGACAATCACCTCGGCATTGGTGCCCACGTCGATGAGCATGCAGGTCTCCGGCTGTTGGTCAAGGCCGCTGGCCAGGACCCCGGAGATGAGATCGCCGCCGAAATAGCTGCCCACGCTGGGCAGCAGCCAGACCGGCGCGGCCGGATGGATGGCCAGCTTCAGTTCCCCGGCCAGACAGGGGTCCGGGGCGTTGACCATGGGGATGTATGGCTCGCGGCAGAGATGGTGGGGATTGAGATTAAGGAAAAAATGGACCATACTGGTGTTGCCGGACACCGACAGTGCCCGGATCCCGGCCATGGCCAAGCCGGCAATCCCGGCCAGCTCCGCGGCCAGCGCATTGACCGAGTCGATTATCGCCCGGTGCAGCTCGGCAAGCCCCTCGCTTTTGGCGGCATGGTGGATGCGGGTGAGGATATCGGCCCCGAAACAAATCTGGCCGTTTTCCAGATCGGCTCGGGCCAGGACCGCCCCAGTGCTCAGATCAAGCAGGGTTGCTTCGAGATGGGTGGTGCCCAGGTCCAGGGCCATTCCGGCCAGGACCTCCGGCTGCCGAAGGAGAAAATCGACCAGAACCGGGGTGCCAGACATATCATTGACAATGGCGACCCCGGTAAAGCCCGCGGCGCGGAACCGCTCGGCCACCTTGCCCAGCCGCTGATAGGGCACCACCGGCATGGCCCCGGCCAGCAGCGGGGCCAGAGCCTTTTTCAACCGGTCGAGATCGCCGGTGTTGTCGCCAAGACTGGGAGGGGGCGCGGCAACCGCAATGGCGCGCACCAGGGGGGTCAGCATAAACAGGCAACTCCGTTAAGATTCTTCATGGGCAACTGCATCCTGCCCGATATACTATGTCGCCTGCCGGGAAAAGTCCCTAAAAAAATGCCGATCCTGCCCTGCCTCTAACCATAGCCGCATCAACCGTAACCGTTCAGCAGTGCCGCGGATGCGCGTGTCAATTGTCGGCAGAAGTGCCGACAAAGAGGCCTGCGAAGTGTGCTAGTGCACACGAGCAGGCCGATGACAAAGCAGATGCGGTGCTGCTGGACGGTTACGCACCGGCAGGCTTGACGTCCGCCATGGGCAATGGTAAAGAGCCAGATCAGGGTCGGAAATTATTAATAGCCTCAGACCTGTAACTGTTCAGCAGTGCCGCATATGCGCGACAGAGGCCTGAGATCTATACATCGGTATGCGTTCAGGCCGATAACAAAGCAGATGCGGTGCTGCTGGACAGTTATAATATGCCCTTTTTGCTCTACGCCTATATCGCCACCGAGATCCTGGCCCCGTTCTTTGCCAGCTTTCTCATCATCAACGCCATCCTCTTTCTGGGCAGGCTTGTCCCCCTGCTCAACGTGATCTTCGATTTCGGCGTGGGCACCGGCGACTTCCTGCGCCTCTGCGCCTACATGCTGCCCAAGCTGATGATGTTCTCCATCCCCATGGCCAGCATGACCGCGGTCATCGTCGCCGTAAGCAGGATGGTGAACGACAACGAGATCATGGCCCTGAAGGCCTCCGGCATCGGCCTGCTCCGCCTGCTGCCGCCGGTGATCGTCATCGCCCTGTCCACCTCCCTGCTCACCTATTTTTCCGCGGTCACCCTGATCCCCCAGGGCACCCTGGCCATGAAATCGCTTTTTCTGCGGATGGCCCAGGAAAAAATCGACAAGGGCATCCAGGCCGGGCAGTTCAGCGAAGGCATCTCCAATGTTGTCCTGTACATCGACGCGGTGGATCAGGAAACCCGGCAGTGGCAGGGGGTATATGTCTCGGACATGCGGCACGGCGATGCGCCTCTCACCATTGTCGCCAAAACAGGCAACCTCACCGCCCAGACCGAGAACATGCTGATCACCCTCACCCTGACGGACGGCACCCTGCACCGCGCCAACGAGGACATCACCCAGACCATCCGCTTTGACCGCTACCAGGTCAACCTGCCCATCAAGACCCCCGCGGAAATCGCCGGCACCTCCGTTACCGAGATCGGGAAAAACGGCCTGAACCAGAAACAGCTGCTGGAGCAGGTGGCAACCCATGGCCCGAAAAGCCCCATCGGCCTGGGCATGCTCATCGAGTACCATACCCGCATGGCCCTGCCGGTGGGCGGCTTCATCCTCACCATCCTGGGGCTGCCCCTGGCCATGCTGGCCCGGCCCGGCAGCAAGCCGCTGGGCGTGCCGCTGGGGTTGCTGCTTTTCGTCCTCTACTACATCCTGTTCACCGCGGGCCGGACCATTTCCGAAAGCGGCCATCTGCCGGTGGCGGCCGGTGTCTGGCTGTCCGATATCCTGATCGCGCTTTTCACCATCATGCTCACCCGGCAGGTGGCAAAGGAAACCACCCCGCTCTTCCTTGCCCGGCTGAGCGGACCGGCCCTGGCCCTGCTGGCCAGACTGCCGGGAATCAAAACCGGAGAAAAACAGCCATGAAGCTGCTGGATCGCTATCTCATGGCCCAGTTCGCCAAAAACCTGGCCCTGGTCCTCTGCTCCCTGGTCGCCATCTATCTGCTGGTCGATTTTTTTGAGCGAATGGACAACTTTCTGGAGGCAAAAAAGACCATCGGCCTGGCGATCAAATACCTGCTGCTCAAGCTGCCCTTCATGTATGTCCAGCTGATTCCGGTCTGCATCCTGCTGGCCGGGGTGATCACCCTGGGGATTCTCAACCAGCATTTTGAATTCATGGCCCTCATGGCCAGCGGGATCGGCGTGCTCCGCATCATCCGCCCCCTGCTGGTGGCGGCAGCCTTTTTCACCCTGCTTACCGTAGTCATCGGCCAATGGGTGCTGCCCCCCACCATAGCGGCGACCAACCGAATCTGGTACGAGGAGGTCAACAAGCAGATCCCCAAGGG
>DASWIU010000229.1:0-4303 GCA_036397515.1 Desulfurivibrionaceae bacterium
CGCCGCCCATGGTGGGCCGGTTCACCACGTTGGTCATGGTCCGGTAATGGCGGATAAAATCGAAATTGGCGGTGGTGAAGTTGTTCGCCACATGACCGAGGTTGCGCACCAGGGTGAGGGCCTTTAAAAAAACCTCGGGCAAGAGCACGGCGGAGCCGAAGTTGAGGTAGGCCCCGCCTTCCAGATCGGCGACCAGGGCGCAGAAGAGCCGAAAATCCTGATGGCTGGTCTGGCCGATGGCCGCGCCGTTGGCGGAAGGGTGGATATGGACGATATCGGTACCCATGGCCACATGGACGGTGAGCGGAATCCCCAGCCGTTTGGCCGTGGCCAGCAGGCTCATATTATTGTAGGGGAAATCCTGGGCCAGCAGATACTCGCCCAGCCCCTCGCCCAACCCAAGTCCTTTCTCCGCGCCCTGGTTGATCCCGGCATTCACCACCTCGCCGGTCTCCTTGGCTGCGCCGAAAGCCCCGTTGCCCAGCACGTCGCCCACTTCTTCCGAGGTACGGCCCGCCATGGCGATCTCGGTGTCATGGACGATGCCCGCGCCGTTTAAGGCAATGGCGCTGATGATCCCCCGCTCCATGAGGTCGATGAGGATGGGGTTCAGCCCCACCTTGATCACATGGGCGCCCATGCCCACGACGATGGGCCGGTTGTTTTGGTGGCTTGCGGCCAGCCGCCCGACCAGCTCGGGAAAATCAAGGCCCAGCAGCTGCTCGGGCAAGGAGGCGATGAATTCCTTGAGCGTTGAGCCTGGGGCCAGCGGCTTGGCAAAGTTGTCCACCGTGACCTTGCTGTAACGGCCGTGGATCGAATAGGTGTTGAGGCCGGAAAAATCCAGGGGCTGGTATGTTTTCATGGAAATTGTAATCCTGAGGGGAGGGGTTCAGGCGGAAACGCCGCGTCCGTACAGGGCTTCGTCCACGATCTGGCAGAGCAGATGCTCCACCCAGATATGCGCCTCCTGGATGGCCGGGGTCAACGGCGAGGGCACGTTGATGGTCAGGTCGGCCAAGCCGATAAGCCTGCCGCCGTCCTTGCCGGTGAGCACCGCGGTTTGCATGCCCAGGGCCTTGGCCGCTTCCACCGCCCGGATGACATTGGGCGAGTTGCCGCTGGTGGAGATGCCCAAGGCCAGATCGCCTTCCTTGCCCAGGGCCCGGATCTGCTTGCTGAAGATATCGTCAAAGGAAAAGTCGTTGCCCACGCTGGTCAGAACGGAGCTGTCCGTGGTCAGGGCCATGGCGGCCAGGGGCGGCCGGTCGATCAGGAAGCGGTTGACGAACTCGGCCGCCATGTGCTGGGCATCGGCGGCGCTGCCGCCGTTGCCGAAGATCATCAGCTTGTTGCCGCGCTTGATGGCGTCGATCATCCACTGGGCCAGCTGCTTGATGGCTCCCATCTGGGTGTCGGCCAGCGCTTGCTTGGCGGCAATGGAGTGTTTCAGGCTTTCTGCTATGATCTGGTCCATGGGAGTCCTCGTGCTGGGGTCATTGTAAGCCGCGGCAACAGAATAATCATGCGGGGGAACCGGCCTGAAAGCAGCAGGATTCGCGCTGATGACTCTTTCGTAACGGCTCCTGAATCATGGCAAAATAGTCCAGCGGCGTTTTTTTGTCAATACAAGCGGGCACAGGAAAGACAAAGCCGTTTGACAGCAGCGCACGCTTGTGTCTATGATTGGGTAACATCACTAAAAAGTACGCCGATAACAGCCAGTACGTTCGTAACCGCGAATCCCGCAGGTATTGCCGATGGCCTCCTTCCGCTTCCGCACCCATCTGATTGTTTACTGCACGGCCATCCCCCTGCTGCTGACCGGCGCGGTGATCACCCTGTATTCCGGCCTTTTCCGGGATTACGCCATCGACAGCCTCACCGCCTACGGCAAGACCATCACCCTGGCCACCTCCTTTGCCGTGGTCGACGACCTGATCACGGAAGACTACGCGCCCTTGCAGGAATATGTGTGGGAAACCTCTTTCCTGGCCAATGTCGAGTCCATCCAGATCGCCAACCGCCGGGGGAATATCCTGGCCGCCTCCGAGGTGCAGCTGATCGGCACTCCCATGGAGCAGGAAGCCGCCGGCGACTGCCTGTTCAAGGATCAGGGCATCTGCGTCAAAGTCGACTCCGCCCACGAGCAGCTGGTGGTCTCCGCGCCCGTCGCCATCGACGAGATACGGTTCGGCAGAACCAGGGTCTCGTTGTCCATGAAACCGATGCTCGCCCATCTGCGGGCGATGCAGAGAAACGCCGCCCTCACCGGCCTCGGTTTCTGGCTCTTCGCCGTTCTGGTCGGCTCGTTTCTGGCCCAGCGCATGAGCGATCCGGTCAGGCGGTTCATGCTGGCGACCGACCGGATCAGCCAGGGCGATTTCAACCTGGAGATTCCGACGCCCCGGGGGGTGCTCGAACTGGAACGTTTTTCCAGCGCCCTGCAGGTGATGACCAGTGCCATCGCCTCCCGGGAGCTCGCCCTGCAGAACTCGGAGCGGAAGTTCCGGCACCTGTTCGAACGGGCCATGGAGGGGATCTTCGTGGCCGATGCGAACGGGCAGGTTTTGGACGTGAACCCCGCCTTCATCGCCATCCTGGGCGGGGGAGAGCGGGAGACCATGCTGGGCAGGAACCTGTTTGCCAGTATCTTCGCAAACGAGGAAGCCATTGCCAGGTTTAAGGAAGAGATGGGCAAGCAGGGTTTTGTCCGGGATTACGATCTGACCCTGATCAAAAACGACAGCACCCCGGCCTTTGCCTCGCTGACCTGCCATGCCGTTTTAGGGCCCGACGGGGAGGTGAGCAAATACGAGGGGATGATCCACGACATCACCGCCCGCAAGGCCGCGGAGCGGGAGATTGTCTGGATCCGCAACTACCTCAATAATATCATCGAATCCATGCCCTCCATGCTGGTCACCCTGGACGGTGATGCCACGGTGACCCAATGGAATACCGCCGCCTCCCGGCTCACCGGCATCGCCTCCCAGGAGGCGATCGGCCAAAGGATCTATGATATCGCCCCCTTCTTCAGCAAATACGCCGGGCAGGTCGAGGAGACCAACCGCAACCGGAACACGGTGACCATCCATCGCGAACAGGTCCAGCCGCATCCCGAACATCTCTACAACCTGACCTTTTTCCCCCTGGTTGCCAACGGCACCGCCGGGGTGGCCATCCGCCTCGACGACATCACCGAACTGGAGCACAAGGAACAGCAGCTGCGGCAGGCCCAGAAGATGGAATCCATCGGCACCCTGGCCGGGGGGTTGGCCCATGATTTCAACAATGTGCTGGCCAGCATCATGGGCAACCTCTCCCTGCTCCAGTACAAGATCAGCACCCCCCAGGGGCTGTCGCTGCCGGAGGTGAGCGAGTATCTTGGCCGCATGGAAGCCGCGGGGCAGCGGGCCATCGACATGGTGCGGCAGCTGCTCACCCTGTCCCGCAGGCAGCATACCGATCTGGTGCCCGTGGACCTCAACCTCTCCCTCAAGCATGTCCGCAAGATCGGGGAGAACACCTTTGACAAATCCGTGCTGGTGGAAGAGCATCCAGCCGCCGAGCCGGCCTACGTGCTTGCCGACACCACCGAGATGGAGCAGGTGCTGCTGAACCTCTGCATCAACGCGGTGCACGCCATGACCATCATGCGGGGGAACGCGCTCTGGGGCGGCACCCTGGCCGTGGCCATCGACAAGATCACGGCGGACCCGGGCTTCCGCGACAAACACCCCGAGGCAACCGATTGCGACTACTGGCGGGTCTCGGTGAGCGACACCGGGGTGGGCATGGACACCAAGACCGCGGCCAAGATCTTCGACCCCTTCTTCACCACCAAGGAGAAGGGCAAGGGCACCGGCCTCGGCCTGACCATGGTCTACAACATCGTCCACCAGCACCAGGGCTTCATCGATGTCTATTCGGAACCCGGACTCGGCTCCACCTTCAACGTCTATCTCCCGGTGTTGGTCCGCCAGGGGGAAGAGCGCGCGACGGAGAAGGCTTCCCCCATCGTCCGGGGAGAAGGGCTGATCCTGGTGGTGGATGACGATGAACTCGTCCGGGGCATGGCAAAGGAGGTGCTGCAGGCCGTGGGCTACACGGTGCTCACCGCGGCCAACGGCCAAGAGGGGGTCGATCTCTACCGGCGGCATCAGGCCGCGATCAGCGCGGTGCTGCTGGATATGGCCATGCCGGTCATGTCCGGCCGGGAGGCCTTTATCGAGATGAAAAAAATCAATCCGGCGGTGAAGGTGCTTCTGGCCTCGGGATTTCGCAAGGACAACCGGGTGGA
>DASWIU010000230.1:0-3155 GCA_036397515.1 Desulfurivibrionaceae bacterium
AGAGAGAAATCAAGCGGCGTTCCACCCCTGGCGTCAGAACAACTTTCCATCCTTGCTGTGCCGGATAATCAGTTGCCGGAACATCTCGACAATGCCCCGGCTTAAAAGGTAGAGGGCCTCCGGGGTGATGTTGCTTTCCGCTGAGCGGTCGAACAGGATCTGTAGCTTGGAATCGAACCCCTCTTCCGGTTGCCAGTAACAGAGAAGAAGGGGCACCTTTGGCAACGGGGAAATGACCAGGGCGTGATCCGCCGAGGGAAAGCCTTGCACGGGTTGTGCCCCGAAAATCGTCAGCAGCTCGAACACCAGGTCCGAATGGGCGTCCACGAGTTGGCGCAAGTCCTCTTCACAGCGGTGGGCAAAGAACCGGCGCCAATCCGCGGTGCCCCGCAGTTCGCCAAAGGGAACCCATTCGTCCCGGCAGTCGCTCCCCTGGCAATGGAGGATATAGTGCAGCAGCGGTACCAGCACCCAGTTGTTCGCGTGGCATTCCGAGACCATGGTACTGTCTGGCTGCACCAGGAAATCCTTGCCCAGACAGGGTATGGCCAGCCGGCCATGTGCCAGCCCCGCCCCAATCCGGGCGGCGGCCGCGGCAAAATCGATTGCCGCCACCTGCCGCTGCAACTCGTTGATCACCTCAGGTTGAACATCCGACCGGCTGGTGCGGGGGGCGCGGTCGCCGCCGAACTGCGCCAATACCTGGCTATCGAGTTCCGGGCAGTCGTGGAGCTGTTTTTGCCCTTGGATGACGGCCACGGCAAACGCCATGCAGGACGGCACCCGGCATTGGCCGCAATTCGTTTTTTTTAACAGTTTGTAGAGCTCCAGCGGTGTTTTGATCCCGGCCATGTGCGTTCTCCTTTTTTTACCACCCCAGCCTCTTCCAGGATGGATCTGATCCTGGAAGAGGAACATTTTTTTTCGCCGGTGACATCGCCCACCTGGGGGATATTGGGCGTTTTTTGGAGGGAAACAGAGGGTAATCAGGCGAGGTTCCGGCGGGAGGCCCAGACTGCGGCTGCGGTCCGGTCTTGGACGCCAAGCTTGTCCAGGATGTGGGTGACATGGCTCTTGACGGTATGGCGGCTGACGGCGAGGGCGGTCGATATCTGTGGGTTGGTGGCGCCTCTGGCCAGGAGGCGGAGCACCTCGATTTCGCGCGGCGTCAGTGATATCCCCGTGACACCTCCCGCGGCCAACGGAGCCGTTCCCTCTTGTTTATCGGGGGGCAGAGGCAGCTCTATTTCCAGGGTCGAGGCGAGGTTGCCGTCCCGGTCGTAAACGGGATATACGGCGTGGTGGCTGAGTGGGTTGCTGATCCCGCGGCAGCGGTCCGGCAAGGTTGCGCCCCTGCTTAATGCGCCGGCAAATGCCAAGCAGCTTGGCTGGCCGCATTCCCGGCAGTTGGTTTTCGGGAGCAGCCGGTACAGAGCAAGTACCGAGAGATCTTTTGCTTTGCGATAGCTTGGCCGCAGGGAGGCTCGCCTTGCGTAAAGTTCATTCAGAGTGGCGACCATCCGGTCAACGAAGCGCTGCGCCTGCTTCTGATCGCCAAACGGCGCGGCAACCACCTCGGTGCTATAGAGCGTGCAGCCTACGCCATCCAGCACGAATTGAATCCGCTCCGGTTGGTCCCGGAGTTTCGCACCGTTGAACTGCCCATTGACATAGGGAAATAGCGGCCGAAGATCCTGATCCAAATCAAACCGCGCGCCCCATTGCGGGCCAAGGTCGTTGCGCACGCCGACTCGTGTTACCGAGAGATTATTGTACCCGCAAAGAAACATCGCCGCGCTCCCTGGGCTGAAGCGGCACACCTGGTGCCACTCTTGCACCATAGCAACGATTTATTCGGCGGGCAACCCCCAAGCAGGCCAGAACCTGAACTCTTTGATCGAGAAGCATGATGATCGGTAGGCCCGGCCGGCGGTCGGCAAGGATGATCCGCGCGGCTGTCCCCGACCCCGCTGTGTGGAACTTGCTGACAAACTGCGTTTTTTGCGGTATATACGCTGTTCCGTGGGCCGGATTCGGCCCGGCAAGCACAGAGGACAAGGACCACATGAGCAGCATATTAGAGAAAGAAGTCAACCGCCGCCGGACCTTCGGCATCATCAGCCATCCCGACGCCGGTAAAACCACCCTCACCGAAAAGCTCCTGCTCTTTGGCGGGGCCATCCAGATGGCCGGGGCGGTCAAGTCGCGTAAGACCGACCACCACGCGGTCAGCGACTGGATGGCCATCGAGAAGGAGCGCGGCATTTCGGTGACCACCTCGGTGATGCAGTTCAATTACCGCGACTTTGAAGTTAATCTGCTCGACACCCCGGGTCATAAGGATTTTTCCGAGGACACCTACCGGGTGCTCACCGCAGTGGACAGCGCGCTGATGGTCATCGACAGCGCCAAGGGGGTCGAGGCCCAGACCGAGAAGCTCATGGAGGTCTGCCGGATGCGCAACACCCCGGTGATCACCTTCATCAACAAGCTGGACCGCGAAGGCCTTGAGCCCCTGGATATCCTGAGCGAAATCGAGGAGAAGCTGCAGATCGAGTGCACCCCGCTCACCTGGCCCATCGGCATGGGCAAGCGCTTCAAGGGGGTGTACAACATCATGCGCCAGGAGCTGAACCTCTTTACCCCCAGCAAGGACCGGCGGCCCCAGGACTCCATCGTGGTCAAGGACCTGAACGATCCGCTGCTCGACCAGATGCTGGGCAGCCAGGCGGACCGGCTCCGCGAGGATCTCGAACTCCTGGCCGGGGCGGCCAGCCCCTTTGACCACACCGAGTATCTCAAGGCCAGCCAGACCCCGGTCTTCTTCGGCAGCGCGGTCAACAACTTCGGGGTGCGCGAGCTGCTGGACGCCTTTGTCGAGCTGGCCCCTCCCCCCGGCCCCCGCGCCACCACGACCCGGATGGTTTCCCCGGACGAGGAATCCTTTTCCGGCTTCACCTTTAAGATCCAGGCCAACATGAATCCGGCCCACCGCGACCGGATCGCCTTTTTCCGCATCTGTTCCGGCAAGTTCACCCGGGGGATGAAGGTCATGCATCACCGGCTGGGCAAGGAGGTTTCCCTGGCCAACGCCACCATCTTCATGGCCCAGGACCGCACCAACGTGGAAGAGGCCTGGCCCGGCGACATCATCG
>DASWIU010000231.1:0-4581 GCA_036397515.1 Desulfurivibrionaceae bacterium
CACCCCCAGGTGAAGAATTTTCTGATCTCCGAAGCGGTGCGCGGGGAGGGGGGGCGTCTCATCGACCAGCATGGGCATCCCTTCATGCACAAGTATGACGCCCGGGGGGATCTGGCCACCCGCGATACGGTGGCCCGGGCCATTGACAGCGAGATGAAGGCGAGCGGCGATGATTGCGTCTATCTGGACATCACTCACCAGCCCGCGGAGTTTCTTAAAAACCGGTTTCCGACTATTTACCAGAAATGCCTCTCCCTGGGCATCGACATGACCAAGGTGCCCATTCCGGTGGTGCCAGCGGCCCACTATATGTGCGGCGGGGTGGTCACCGACCAATGGGGCCGGAGCAACATCGAAGGGTTGTTCGCCTTTGGCGAAACCGCCTGCACCGGGCTGCACGGTGGCAACCGTTTGGCCAGCAATTCGTTGCTGGAGGCGGTGGTCTTTGCCCATCAGGCCTTTCTGGAGTGTGAGCGGGAGTGGCCTGAGCTGCGTCAAGCCAAGCTGCCCGAGGTGGCCGAGTGGTCCGCCGGGGAGGCCCAGCGCATCGAGGAGAATGTCCTGGTCAGCCACAACTGGGACCAGATCCGCCGCCTGATGTGGAACTATGTCGGCATCGTCCGCACCGAAAAGCGCCTTGCCCTGGTGCAGGAACGGCTCCGGGCCATCGCCAGCGAGGTGAATCAGCATTACCGCGACTATATCCTGACCCCGGACCTCATCGAGCTGCGCAACATCGCCCAGGTTGCCGAGCTCATCGTGCGCTGCGCCTGCATCCGCAAGGAGTCCCGCGGCCTCCATTACCTGGTGGATTTCCCCCAACCCGACGACGCCCACTGGAAAAAGGACACCATCATCCAGCGGCAGGACGGGGAGCCTGGCTGCCTGCGCCAAGTAGCCGGATAGGCGTCGTAACTCCTCTTTTCGCAGTGCAAAACCCCGCGAAGCGTAAGTTTTTCGTTAAGCGCTTTCGCTCCGCATTCCCTTGATTTTCCGCGCAAAAAACCCCATCAATTTTTCTTCTTTTTCAGTCCATTTTTGCTTGCATGTATACTACCGGTAGTGCGATAATAGCTTCCGAAACACAACCTGTCGTGTTTCAAGGGGAGCCAGAGGGGAAGGCTTTAATTAATTTCTTAATCATCAAGAGGAGTAAAGGGTATGGGAGTTGTGATGCCACTCAATGCCGAGACCGCCCAGGCCAGAACACAACGGGTAGTGAACGAGGACAGCACCGATATCGCTCTTTTTGTCCGTTCCTCCCAGGATGACATGACCGGCTGGAACCGGCAGCGCATCGTCGATGCCCTGCTGCGCGAGACCTTTATCGACCGGGACACCGCCGAGAAGATCAGCCGCGATATCGAGGTGACCATCCAGGCCGGCAAGGTGAAAACCATCACCGGTCCGCTGATCCGCGAAATGGTCAACGCCAAGCTCCTGGAGATGGGGTTGGAGGAGGCGCGGCGCATGCACACCCGTCTCGGGGTGCCGCTCTACGACGTGGACCAGCTGCTGGTCCAGCACAACAAGGAAAACGCCAATGTGCCCCACGGCCCGGAGGCCACCAACCTCACCCTGGCCGAGGGGATCAAGAAGGAGTACGCCCTGCTCCACGTCTTTACCCCGGATGTGGCGGACGCCCATTTGAGCGGCGATCTGCACCTGCACGACCTGGGCTTTATCGACCGGCCGTATTGCTCCGGCCAGTCGCTGGAATACATCAAGAAATTCGGCCTCAATCTGCCCCACGCCCTGTCCATGGCCAAGCCGGCCAAGCATGCCGAGGTGCTCCTTGCCCACATGGTCAAGTTCGCCGCCTCCCTGCAGAGCCATTTTGCCGGGGCCATCGGCTGGGACGCGATCAACCTCTTCTACGCCCCTTATTTGGAAGAACTGGATGATGACGGGGTCAAGCAGCTGGCCCAGATGATGATCTACGAATTCTCCCAGCAAGCCGTGGCCCGAGGCGGGCAGGCGATCTTTTCCGACGTCAACATCTACTGGGAGGTGCCCAAGCATTTCGTGGATGTCCCCGCTATCGGGCCGGGCGGAGTCTACACCGGCAAGACCTATGGCGAATACGAGAAGCAGGCGCAGCGGTTCGCCTGGGCGCTGTTCGAGGTCTATAAAGAGGGCGATGCCGCGGGCCGTCCCTTCTTCTTCCCCAAGCCGCTGGTGCACATCACCGAGAAGTTTTTCAAAACCGACGGCCACATGGACTTTTTGCACCACATCTGCGAGGTGGCCTCGGTCAAGGGCAACACCTACTTCGTCTTTGACCGGGGCGATACGGCCAAGATCTCCGAATGCTGCCGTTTGAGCTTCAAGCTGGAGGCCTCGGATATCGAGGACGCCAAACAGCCCTGGAAGATGCGCTACTCGGCCCTGCAGAACATCACCATCAACCTGCCGCGCCTGGCCTTCAAGGCCCAGGGCGATGACACCAAGCTCTTTGCCCTGCTCACCGAAAACCTCCAGCTGGCGGCCAAGGCCCACGGCCAGAAGAAAAAGTTCATCGAGCGGTTGATGAGCCTGGGCAAGGGCGGCCCCCTCTCCCTGCTGGCCATGGATCTGGACGGCGAGCCCTACCTCAAGCTGCACAAGTGCTCCTTTTTGATCGGCATGGTGGGACTCAACGAACTGATCCGGGTCCATCTGGGTCAGGAGCTGCACGATTCGGATGAATCCATCAAGTTCGGCCTCAAGGTCATTGCCCACATGAACATCGTCTGCAACAAGCTGGCCGAGTCCACGGGCATGAAGTTCGTCCTGGAGCAGACCCCGGCCGAGTCCACCTCCTTCCGTTTTGCCAAGCTGGATTTGGCCCATTTCACCGCCGAGGCGGAAAAGGTTGTTCAGGGCAACCGGGAAAAGGGGGAGGTCTACTACAGCAACTCCACCCTGTTCAACGTGGGCGCCAATATGAGCCCCATCGCCAGGGTGGAGAAGGAGGGGTTGTTCCATCCGCTCATCGAGGCGGGCTCCATCACCCATATCTGGTTGGGCGAGGCCCAGCCGGACAAGGAGGCCCTGGCCGGTTTCGTGATCAATGTTTTCAAGTACACCCAGAACGACCAGATCGCTTTTTCCCCGGAGTTCACCGCCTGCCTTGCCTGCGGCAAGACGAGCAGGGGGTTGAGCGAGACCTGCCCCTACTGCGAGTCGAAAGACGTGGACGGGATCACCAGGATCACCGGCTATTTCACCAAGATCTCCAGCTGGAACAAGGGCAAGCTCGGCGAGCTGCACGACCGCTACCGGAATGTTGATCGCTTTAACAATTGATGGTCTCGTAACCACCGCCCTTCGACAGGCTCAGGCCGAACGGATATTGTCTTAACATATTGATTTCCGTTCGTGCGGAGCCCTTCGTCAAGCTCAGGAGAGCCCTGTCGAAGCACCTGTTTGCAGCAAGTTCCGAGTTCTTGCGAACCCAACAACAATTAAAGGGGGAGAACCTATGACACTATTTACCACGGATGACTGCGTGCTCTGCGCCCAGCTGAAAAAGCAATTCGATCTCTCCGCCATGGAGGTGCAGGTGGAGGTCCTTGGCAACAACGATGCCGGAGCCCTGGCCCACCTTGCCTGGCACGGCCTGGTGGAAAAGGCGCGGAAGGCCCTGCCCATTCTGGTGCTGGACGATTCCTCGGCCCTGCATGAGTTTGGCCACATCGAAAGCCATTTGCTGGACCGCGCCGCCCGCTATGGCTGCGGCGTGGCGAGCAGGCATGCAGGCAAGCAGGCAGGCTGCGAGTCCGGCAGCTGCGCGTTGCAGTAGTCTTGTTGTGAGGGTTGGGGTGTCACGGTCGTACGTGTGTAATGAGGGCCATAGCCATAGCTGTAAGCGGTTACAGGGTGCCGCAGATCCGCGTGTCAATTGTCGGCAGAAGTGTCCGACAAAGAGGTCTGTCCGCTATACACCAGGTATGCGGACAGGCCGATGACAAAGGAGATGCGGTGCCCTGCGACCGCTTGCCTGCCGTCGATAAAGGGGTTTCTTGAAACCTCCTTCATCGACTGGCCCGGCAAGCTGTGCGCCATCCTCTTTGTGGGCGGCTGCAACTTCCGCTGCCCCTTCTGCCATAATCACCCGTTGGTTCTCGCCCCGGAAGGCATGGAAACCATTGCCTTCGAGGAGATCATGAGCCGCCTGTCCGCCCGGAAAAACTGGCTGGCAGGGATCTGCATCTCCGGCGGCGAGCCGACCCTGTCTCCAGGTCTTCCTACCATGATCGCCCGGCTCAAGGCAGAGGGCTGGGCGATCAAGCTCGACACCAACGGGACCAGGCCCGAGGTGCTGGCCCGGCTGCTTGCCGGCAACCTTCTGGACATGGTAGCCATGGATGTCAAGACCGTGCTGGTGCAGGAGAAATACGAGCGCTGCGCCGGCGGCCCGGTGGATCTGGGGGCGATCCGAAAAAGCATCGACCTGCTCACCCGGAGCACCATTTCCCATGAGTTCCGCATGACCGTTGCCCCGGCCTTGCACACGGAGGAAGACGTCATGGCCTGGGCCAGGCAGTTCGACGGCACCCGTGCGCGGCTCACCCTGCAGAATTTCAATCCCCGGACCAC
>DASWIU010000232.1:0-12220 GCA_036397515.1 Desulfurivibrionaceae bacterium
CGACAAATCGTTGTTACTGTTTTAATCCATGTTCCGCTGTTTGCTTCTTTTCCTGTTTTTGCGCAAAAAACCGGAGGACCCGCCGTGACCCAGACAACAAAAATCTCTCTTGCCCCCAATGATGCCTGCCCCAAGGAGCACCCTGCCGTCTCCGACTTCCGCAGCCGGCTTCCGCAGATAATTGATCAGGTGGTGGAGACCTGCTACAACAACGCCTGCTTTGAGCATGTCGAAGCGGAACCCCTGCCCAGCCGCCAGCATGTGATCGAGATCCTGGAATCCTGCCGCGACGTACTCTTTCCCGGTTATTTTCGTAACCAGGGCATCGACCGGATCAGTCTCAAATACCAGCTCGGCCTGGAGATCTCCGGTCTCTATGAAAAACTGACCCGAGAAATCACCAACGCCATCCGGCACGAGTGCATCCGCCATGGCACCAGCTGCCAGCACTGCGAAGACGCGGGCAAGGAAAAGGCCTTCCAGTTCATCACTTCTTTGCCTACCCTGCGAGCGATTCTGGCCACGGACGTGCGGGCGGCCTACGAAGGCGACCCTGCCGCCGGCAGTTTTGACGAGATCATCTTCAGCTATCCCGGCATCTACGCGATCATGGTCTACCGGATTGCCCACGAGCTGTATACCCTGGGGGTTCCGGTCCTGCCGCGCATCATGGGCGAGCATGCCCATGGCATCACCGGCATCGACATCCACCCGGGCGCCACCATCGGCGCCTCGTTTTTCATCGACCACGGCACCGGGGTGGTTATCGGGCAGACCAGTCTCCTCGGTCAGCGGGTCAAGCTCTACCAGGGCGTAACCCTGGGCGCCCTGTCCTTCAAGCGGGACGATTCCGGCGCCCTTGACCGGCAGAGCAAGCGCCACCCAACCATTGAAGACGACGTCACGGTCTATGCCGGTAGCACCATCCTGGGCGGCGACACCATCATCGGCGCCCGCTCGGTTATCGGCGGCAACACCTGGCTGACCCAGTCCGTGCCGCCGGACACCAAGGTCTTGCTCAAATCCCAGGAACTGATCATGAAAACCACGCAAAACCAGCCGGTAAAATAAAGCTGAGTTGAGCAGCTTGCCTGCTCAACCGAAACTTATACCCTTTGGGTGAAAAAACTGGATATTCTTGAAAACTTCGTTTAGATTGTTCAGTTCAGCAAGAATAGTACGCAGGTGGAAGCTTTTAACCCCCCGTATTTATACGTAAAGAGCTGTTTGTAATTTTGGTTTCTTCCTGCCGTTAACAACGTTATTTTGGCCGCGCCCCATCACTGCCCCGCGCATGACGGGGTGCGGCCCTAAAAGTTTAGGAGCCGTTAAAAAACAAACCTGCACAGTCTTGACCATTTCGTTACGGCTCCTTATGCCGTTGGCGGGATAACAATCGTTCAGGTTATTTTTTAACAACGGCTTCCACCGTTATCAACCCAAGCAGAATGGAAGGAGATGAGTTTATGTCCCGGAAAATGGTCACCATTGATGGTAATCAGGCATGTACCCATGTGGCCTACGCCACCAGCGAGATCATCACGATCTATCCCATCACCCCCTCTACTCCCATGGCGGCGGAGTCCGACACCAAATCAGCCTCCAAGCAGGAGAACATCTGGGGCTCCATTCCGGTTGTGACCCAGATGCAGTCCGAGGGCGGCGTGGCCGGGGCCCTGCACGGCAGCCTGACCACCGGCGCGCTCTGCACCACCTTCACCGCTTCCCAGGGGTTGCTCCTGATGATCCCCAACATGTACAAGCTGGCCGGTGAACTGACCCCGACCGTCTTCCATGTTACGGCCCGCTCCCTTGCCTGCCAGGGACTTTCCATCTTCGGCGACCACAGCGATGTCATGGCCGCCCGCCAGACCGGCTGGGCCATGCTCTGCTCCCAGAATGTCCAAGAATGCCAGGATATGGCCTTGATCTCCACCCAGGCCGCCCTGCAAAGCCGCATCCCCTTCATGCATTTCTTCGACGGCTTCCGCACCTCCCATGAGATTCAGAAGGTGGAGCAGCTCACCTTCGACGACATGCGCAAGATGATCGACGAGGATCTGATCATCGAACACCGCCAGCGCGGCCTCTCCCCGGACCGGCCCATGATGCGCGGCACCGCCCAAAACCCCGACGTCTACTTCACCGGCCGCGAGACGGTGAACAAGTTCTACAGCGCCACCCCGACCATTGTCCAGAAGACCATGGACAAGTTCGCCAAGCTCACCGGGCGCAAATACCACCTCTTTGATTACTACGGCTCCCCGGACGCCGAGGACATCATCATCATGATGGGTTCCGGCGCCGAGACCGTTATCGCCACGGTGGAGCATCTGGCCAAGAAAGGCAAGAAGCTCGGCCTGGTCGTAGTGCGTCTCTTCCGTCCCTTTGACTCCGCCGCCCTGATCAAGGCGTTGCCGAAAAAGGTCAAGCGCGTCACCGTGCTCGACCGCACCAAGGAGCCCGGTGCCGCCGGCGAGCCCCTCTATCTTGACATCCGCGCCGCAATCGGCGAGGCGGTGGAAGCGGGCGCTCTCAAAAAATCCCCCAGCATCCTGGGGGGCCGCTACGGCCTCGGCTCCGCCGAGTTCACCCCGGCCATGGTCAAGGCGGTGTTTGACAACATGGCCGCCAAAAAGGCCAAGAACAACTTCTGCGTCGGACCCGATGACGACGTGGCCAAGACCAGCCTCAAGTACAACCCCTCCTTCGACATCGAGGGCAAGGACGTCTACCGGGCCATGTTCTACGGCCTGGGCGCGGACGGCACCGTGGGCGCCAACAAGAACACGATCAAGATCATCGGCACCGAGACCGCCAACAACGCCCAGGGCTACTTTGTTTACGATTCCAAGAAATCGGGCTCCATCACCACCAGCCATCTGCGTTTCGGCAAGAACAAGATCGTGGCCCCCTACCTGATCAACAAGGCGAACTTCGTGGCCTGCCACAACTTCACCTTCCTCGACAAGTACGACCTGCTGGGCAACATGGAGAACGGCGGCACCTTCCTGCTGACCACCACCTTCAACAAGGACCAGGTCTGGAAGCAGCTGCCCTCCGTGGTCCAGAAGGATTTGATCGAGAAGAAGGCCAAGTTCTACATCATCGACGCCATCTCCCTGGCCGAGGCCATCGGCCTGGGCGCCAGGATCAACATGATCATGCAGACCGCCTTCTTCCTGATCTCCGGCATCCTCACCAAGGCCGAAGCCATCAAGGCCATCAAGGACGCGATCAAGAAGACCTACGGCAAGAAGGGCGACAAGGTCGTCAACATGAACTACGGCGCGGTGGACGTGGCGGTGAACAACATCGTCGAGGTCAAGATTCCCAAGACCGCGGGGGGCCACGCGAAACCGCCCGTCGTCCCCGTTGACGCCCCGGCCTTTGTCAAGGAAGTCACCGCCAAGATGATCGAGGGCAAGGGCGACCAGATCAAGGTCTCCCAGATGCCTTGCGACGGCACCTGGCCCACCGGCACCACCCAGTACGAGAAGCGCAACATCGCGGTGCACGTGCCCGAGTGGATTCCGGCCAACTGCATCCAGTGCGGCCGCTGCTCCCTGGTCTGCCCCCACGCTTCGATTCGGATGAAAATCGTCAAGCCGGCAGACCTCAAGAAACAGCCCAAGAGCATGAAAAGCATCGATGCGGTCGGCGCCCAATTCAAGGGAAGCAAAACCATCGTTCAGGTCTTTACCGAAGACTGCTGCGGCTGCACCCTCTGTGTCGATGCCTGCCCGGCCAAGGAAAAAGCCCTGAAGATGATCGAAAACACCGAGGCGGTTCGCACCCAGGAAATACCCAATGTCAAATACTTCCTGGACCTGCCCGAGGTCGCGAACAAGGAAATCGATCCTTCCACCGTCAAGGGCAGCCAGTTGATCCGGCCCCTGTTTGAGTTTTCCGGGGCCTGCTCCGGTTGCGGGGAAACACCCTATATCAAACTGGCCACCCAGATGTTCGGCGACCGGATGCTCATTGCCAACGCCACGGGCTGTTCCTCGATCTACGGCGGCAACCTGCCCACCACCCCGTACTGCAAGAGGGCCGATGGCCGCGGACCTGCTTGGGCCAACTCCCTGTTCGAGGACAACGCCGAGTTCGGTCTTGGCATGCGCAACACCGCCAACAAATTCGCAGCCCAGGCTGCCGAGTTGCTGGAAAAAGCGGTGGCGGAAAAACTCATTACCAAGAAGATGGCCGGCGAGATCACCAGCGCCGCCCAGAAAACCCAGGACGAGATCGAGGCCCAGCGCGGCCGGGTTGCCAAGCTGAAAGAGGCGCTTGCCGGCAGCAAATCGCTCATCGCCAAACGGCTTCTGCCCGTGGCGGACTACCTGGTGAAAAAATCCGTCTGGATCTTCGGCGGTGACGGCTGGGCCTACGATATCGGCTACGGCGGCCTGGATCACGTGCTGGCTTCCGGCGAGAACGTCAACGTCTTGATCATGGATACCGAGGTGTACTCCAACACCGGCGGCCAGATGTCCAAGTCCACCCCGCGCGCAGCCACGGCCCAGTTCGCCGCCGGCGGCAAGAAGATGCCCAAGAAGGACATCGGCATGATCTTCTCCACCTACGGCAACGTCTATGTGGCCAAGATCGCCCTGGGCGCCAACCCGACCCAGGTGGTCAAGGCCTTTGCCGAGGCCGAGGCCTACGACGGCCCCTCCCTAATCATCGCCTATGCGCACTGCATCAACCAAGGCTTCAACATGGCCAAGGGCTTTGACCAGCAGAAAAAGGCGGTGAACTGCGGACACTGGCCCCTGTACCGCTACAACCCGGAGCTGGAGGAACAGGGGAAAAACCCCTTGACCATCGACAGCAAGGCACCGTCCATTCCCTTTGCGGAATACGCCTTGAGCGAGAACCGCTACCGCGCCCTGAAGATGATGAATCCGGAACATGCCGACGAGCTGATGGCCTTGAGCCAGAAGGACGTGGAAAAGGGCTGGAAATTCCTGGAAGGCCGCGCCAAGGCTCTGGAGCCGGCAAAGAAGTAAAACATGGCTTGACCAAGTCCTGTTTGGGAATCCTGCCTTGCCTTGCAAGGCAGGATTTTTTTGTAACTCGTTAGCAGCGCCACATCTGCGTTGTCATCGGCCTGCTCATGTGCAATAGCACACTTCGCAGACCTCTTCCTAGCATCTGCGGTGCTGCTAACGAGTTACATTCCGTAGTTTTCGTTCCATTACGGATATTTTGCGCGGTTGAGATCTCAAATGTACAGTGTTGCAATACGCAGGAGGGAACAATGACCTTAATCAACGAAAACTATCTCAAGCTCAAGGCAGGCTATCTTTTTCCGGAAATCGGCCGGCGGGTAAAGGGTTTTACCGACGCCCATCCCGATGCCAAGGTGATCCGCCTCGGCATCGGCGACGTCACCCGGCCCCTTGCCCCGGCAGTGATCAAGGCCTTTCATGACGGGGTTGACGATCTGGCATCAGGAGAGACCTTTCACGGCTATGGACCGGAGCAGGGCTACGACTGGCTGAGCAAGATCATCATTGAAAAATCATACCAGCCGCTGGGCGTGGATCTTCTGCCCTCCGAGGTCTTCATCTCGGACGGCTCCAAATGCGACAGCGCCAATATCCTCGACATCCTTGCCCTGGCAAACACGGTCGCCATCTGTGATCCGGTATACCCGGTGTATAACGACACCAATGTCATGATCGGCCGGACCGGCGAGGCGAACGACAAGGGCTACTACGAAGGGCTGGTCTATCTGCCCTGCACCGAGGCAAATAACTTTACCCCGGCCATCCCCAGGGATAAGGTCGATATCATCTATCTCTGCTATCCCAACAACCCAACGGGCATGGTGGCCACCAGGGCGGAATTGCAGGCCTGGGTGGACTATGCCAATGCCCAGGGCTCGATCATCTTTTTCGACGCAGCCTACGAGGCCTACATCACCGAACCGGGCATCCCCCATTCCATCTACGAGATCGAGGGCGCAAAAAATTGCGCCATTGAGTTCCGCTCCTTCTCAAAAACCGCGGGCTTTACCGGGGTCCGCTGCGGCCTGACCGTGGTGCCCGAGCAGCTCATGGCCCTTACCGCGGGCGGCGAAAAAGTATCTTTAAACAAACTCTGGAATCGCCGGCAATGCACCAAGTTCAACGGGGTTTCCTATCCGGTGCAGCGGGCCGCGGCGGCAGTCTATTCGGAAGAGGGCTGGCCCCAGGTGCAGGAAACCATCGCCTTTTACCTGGACAATGCCCGCCTCATTCTGGAGGGGTTGAAAACGGCGGGCATCACCTGCTACGGCGGGGTGAATGCCCCCTATATCTGGCTGAAGACGCCGGGGGGTATTAAGAGCTGGGATTTCTTCGACAAGCTGCTCACCGAATGCCATGTGGTGGGCACCCCGGGCAGCGGCTTCGGGCCCAGCGGCGAAGGCTATTTCCGTCTCTCCGCCTTTGGCTCGCGGGAGAATGTGCAGGAGGCGGTGCGCCGAATCCAGGAAAAATGGGGCAAAAGCTAAGAGCCGATACAACCGGCCAACAAAAAAGGGGAGTCGAAATAATCGACTCCCCTTTTTTGTTGCGCTTCGTAAACCGTGAAACCTAAGTGAATCTCACTTTGCAAAAACGCCGCTTGCCGACCTTCAGGATGATTTCGCCTTGGGTCGCCACGAGGTGCTCGATGTCACTCACCTTATCGCCATTGAGGGAAACCGCATTCTGCTGGATCAGCCGGCGCGCCTCGCCGGTACCGCTGACCAACTGGGCGTCCACCAGAAGCTTGGGCAGCCAGATTCCTTCCGCGCAGGCAGGAAGAACAACCTCGGCCATATCCTCCGGGTTGTCATGCCGGCTGAAGATCTTTTCAAAATTCTCTTCCGCCCTTTGGGCTGTCAAGGCATCGTAGAACCGACCGGTCAACTCCCGGGCCAGCTGCTGCTTGACCGCCTTGGGATGCACCCGGCCGGCCTGCATCTCTGCCTGGAGAGCGCCGATCTGTTCTTCGGCAAGATCACTGAGCAACTCGAAATAGCGAAACATGAGAGCATCGGAAACCGACATGGTTTTCCCATAGATATCCTCGGCCTTTTCCGTGATGCCGATGTAGTTGCCGAGGGACTTGCTCATCTTGTTGACCCCGTCAAGCCCTTCGAGCAACGGCATGGTGATGACCACCTGGGGGGCCTGCCCCCACACCCGTTGCAGATCACGGCCCATGAGGAGATTGAACAACTGATCGGTGCCGCCGATCTCCACATCCGCCTTGAGGGCAACGGAATCATAGCCCTGGATCAGGGGATAAAGGAACTCGTGGATGCTGATCGGCCGCTCATTTTCAAAGCGGACCTTGAAGTCCTCCCGCTCCAGCATGCGGGCCACGGTAAGTTGCGAGGCCAGCATGATGAAATCCTTGGAAGTAAGCTTATCCAGCCAGGTGCTGTTAAAAACAACCTTTGTTTTTTCCGGATCGAGGATTTTAAAAATCTGCTCTTTGTAACTCTCGGCGTTTTTCTCCACCTGTTCAACGGTCAAAGGCTTCCGGGTCTCGGATTTCCCGGTCGGATCCCCGATCATGCCGGTGAAATCCCCGATCAGAAAATTGATCTCATGCCCAAGATCCTGAAAATGCTTTAATTTCTGAATAAGAACGGTATGCCCCAGATGGAGATCCGGCGCGGTCGGATCAAAACCTGCTTTGACCTTCAAAGGTGTCCCGGTCGCTTGCGCTTTTTCCAGTTTTTTTACAAGATCTGCCCTGGAAATAACGTTAACCGCGCCGCGCTCTATCAGCTCTACCTGTTTTTCAATTGATATCTTCATGTGGTGATCAATGTTGGTGGTCCGGCAAAAAAAATGCTGCGGGAATCATTTGTGCTCAGATTCCCGCAGCATTTCGAATAGGTATTATTTGGCGTATTCCACTGCCCTGGTTTCCCGGATTACGGTGACGCGAATCTGCCCGGGATAGGTCAACTCCTGCTCGATCTTCTTGACAATGTCCTTGCTGACGATCATTGCCTCGGCATCGCTGATCACCCCGCTGTTGACGATGATCCGGACCTCACGGCCGGCTTGGATGGCGTAGGATTTCTCCACCCCCTTGAAAGAATTGGCGATCTTTTCAAGATCCTCAAGCCGCTTGACGTACGACTCCAGCATTTCCTTCCGCGCCCCGGGCCGGGCGCCGGAAAGGGCGTCAGCCGATTGGACGAGGACATCAAGAATGCCATCCGGCGGGACATCTTCATGATGGGCGGCAATGGCATGCACGATCACCGAGGATTCCCCGTATTTTTTAGCCAAATCAGCGCCGATGCTGGCGTGTGACCCTTCAACCTCATGATCCGCGGCCTTGCCGATATCATGCAACAATCCGGCCCGCTTCGCCCGTTTCACATCAATGCCGAGTTCGGCCGCCATAACCCCGCAGAGAAAAGCGACTTCCAGGGAATGCTGCAGGACATTCTGCCCATAGCTGGTCCGGTATTTGAGACGGCCCAGCAGCTTGATCAACTCCAGATTGACGCCGTGGGCGCCCACATCAAAGGTTGCCTGTTCCCCTGCCTCCCGCATGGTCACATCAAGCTCCTCGCTCACCTTTTCCACAATCTCCTCGATTCTGGCGGGATGGATACGGCCATCGGTGATCAAGCGCTCCAGGGACTGGCGGGCAATTTCACGCCGGACAGGATTGAAGCCGGAGAGGATAACCGCTTCCGGGGTGTCATCGATAATAATGTCGATGCCGGTTGCCGCTTCGATGGCCCGGATATTCCGGCCTTCACGACCGATGATCCGGCCTTTCATCTCCTCATTGGGCAAGGGCACCACGGAAACGGTTTTTTCCGCGACATAGTCGCCCGCGTAGCGAGAAATGGCCAAGGCAATGATATCCTTTGCCTTTTTATCGGCAGTGATCTTCATTTCGTTTTCAATCTTGACCACCATCTTGGCGGCTTCCATCCGCGCCTCGCTTTCGATGCTGTCCGTAAGCTCTTTTTTTGCTTCCTCGCGAGATATGCCGGAAATTTTTTCAAGCTGAACCCGCTGTTCTTCGATAACGAGATCAACCTCTTTTTGACGACGAGCCAGGGCTTCTTCCTCTCGGGAAAAAGACTGTTCCTTTTTCAAGAAATCCATCTCGCGCTTGTCCAGAAACTCCATCTTCTTTTCAATCTGCTCGAGCTTCTGGATGAATTTTTTCTCCTCCTCAAGAACATCCTTCTTAAGCGCCTTGATGTCCCTTTCCGCTTCCTGCCTCAGGGCAAAGGCTTCATCCTTGCTTTGCAGAACAGCTTCTTTTTTAAGTTGCTCTGCTTCGGCCAAGGCATTTTCAATCAGCTTGCGGCCCTGCGCCTCAAGATTTTCGGTGCGATCTTCAAGAAACTTCTTGCGCACCAGAAAGCCAAGGCCAACGCCACTGCATATGCCAAGTACAATCGCTAATATTATCTGTACGGTCACGGAGACAACCTCATGTCGAATTTATCTAAAAAGCCCGCACAAGTCCCTTTGGGGGGAACATGCCGCGCTCGAATGCCTAAAAGAAGTGGGGAAGGAAGATGCAAACCTTACGATCAGGCCTGCACAGGAATTACCAACCCTTCTGTCTAAACCGGGGAGGGGATCAGGAGGAAACAAAAACGGAAAGAAAAGGACTGCTTCAGGTGTACATCTCTTGTTTTGGCAACAAATCCTCAAACGACTGTTTTTTTCACTATCAATATAATATCTCCCCCTATTTCCGGAGAGTTTTTCTGTCGTATGATGCAAACAAGTGACCTGAACCACAATCCCATGCACAGTTCCCACTTGGGGGAAATCGGCAAATACTACCGTTCTCGCATCCTCTTGAGGGGCAGAATATATTTACGGTTATTCTGCCTGCCCAATATTATATAAATGCCCATCCAAACCCTGAGGGGGCAGTATAACAGACAATCAAATCCCCCGCCGTTGAAGTGTCCGGCAGTGACATCGAACCTAACTGCGTTAGGTGGGCGGTACTTGTATTCCTTTTAAGGAATTCCACCGAAATGGATTCCTTTCCAGAAACAGCAAAGTCGCCCTCAATCTAAATGTTGGCTCGAGACACTCTCCCAGATCACTAACAAGGCAGGGGAAAACTCTGTATCACCTAAAAATTCTTTTCTATTTTTTCGCTGAGCAGACTTATTTGTTCCTCAACCCGGTGCTTATATTCTTCGTGTTCTCTTTTCAATTTGACATACTTGCCTGCGATGTTCAAGCTCGTTAAGATACCAAGCTTATTCGCCGGCAAAACATGCTGCGAGGCTTGCCCGGCATCTTCCAGTTGCGTTTTCACCAAAGACAAAATTTCCTGCACATCTTTTTCCGGGGCATCTGTATAGAGCGGATACTCCTGGCCAAGCACTTTAAAGGTGACCAATCGTTCCACAATGCACCATCAATGAAAGGGTTAACAGAATAACTCCCTGAAAGCAATATATTTTCACGATCAGTTGCCTACCAGAACTCCTTGCACAGGATCTGAAGACCCCTTGCCAAGAACGGGCGCCGAAGATAACGGCCCAGGCTCGGCTGCCGCGGATTTTTCCCATTTTTCAATGGAGCCGAGCAGGCCGGAAACTCGTTGATGGATATTTTTCTTCTCATCCTTGAGGAGCTTGACCTGCTCCTCAAGCCCCCTCTTGTCCTCTTCCAGACGAGCAATGTCGGCTTGCAATCGTATCTTGTCTCCCTGAACCGAATCGAGACTGTGTAACATCTTCTCGACGTTACTCTCAAGCTTTTTCAAATCTTCCTCATATTCCATACAAAAATCCTCTTTTCTCAAAATAAGCGCGATGGATAGAATTTACCCACGGAAAAGCCAACGTTCCAGAGTACAGACCGCAAGCAAAAAAACAAAACCATCTTCTTCCGGCAACTGCCAATCGGACTAGAAATTTACCCTTTCGGAAAAACGAAAGTCAAGCCCTTTATCCCGAAAAGAAAGGCCCTTGCCACAATCCCAAAAACATCTCCGCGGTTACCGCGTTTGTATATCAATGGTATGAGGGGCAACAGTACTCCAGGAAGGAATATTGGTCTGCTGCAAATGGGTGAAGGAACCAATGCGCACACAATCCCCGACCGTGCAGCCATCTATTTTCACAAAGGAGTCAATGCGCACGCCAGAGCCGATAGTGCATACCCCAGTGAGGACGGTGTTGGAATATATTACGGAATCTTTCCCAATGGTTACGGTTTTTTCTATGGTAGCGGTTTCGGGCTGGATAAGGGTAACACCGGATTCCATAAGCACATCGAGATAGCGTCGCTGTAAGACAGAATGGGCCTGCGCCAGTTCACGCCTTGAGTTTACCCCCAAAACTTCCTCGCTGTCCGGACAACAAAACTTATGGACATGAATCCCGTCACCCGTGGCAATTGCTACAATATCAGTAAGATAGATCTCTCCCTGCACATTGTCCGTGCCAACTCTTTTGAGTGCCTCAAACAAAAAATGGGCATCGACACAATAAATACCGGCGTTAATTTCCCTGATCTTTTTTTGGGCAGGACTGGCATCTTTTTCTTCCACAATCTTGACAATGTTTCCGTGTTCATCGGAAACAATCCTTCCATAGTTGTCTGGTGCCGCGACATTGGTCGTCATCACCGTTAGAAGGGAAGCGCTTTCGACATGGGCCTGCAGGAACAGCCGGAGCGTTTCGCTCCTGATGAGAGGTGTATCGCCGCACAAGATAAGAACAGAACCTGTATGCGAGCGCAACTCACTCTCGCAGGCCAGAACAGCATGGCCTGTTCCCAGTTGTTGTGACTGGTGAACGCATGAGATGGAATATCCCCGGAGGGATTTTTCAACCATGTGGCGCTGATGACCGGTGACAACCAAATTTCTTCCCAGCGATAGGGGCTGCAGCGCATCCAAAACATGGTGGATCATCGGAGAAAAGAAGACTTCATGCAGCACCTTGGGGCTGTCCGATTTCATCCTGGTGCCCTTGCCGGCCGCCAAGACAAGACCTATAACAGAAGAATACTCCATATCCTCTCCTTACTGCGCAATATCCATTTATTAACCCGCCCCAAGACCATACCCGGGATTTAGGCAAAAAAAAACCCTTCCTTTTGAGGGGAAGGGTTTTACTACAAAAATGAATCGGCGGCGACCTACTCTCCCACCAAGCTTCCCTGGCAGTACCATCGGCGCTGAGAGGCTTAACTTCCGTGTGCGGAATGGGAACGGG
>DASWIU010000233.1:0-1925 GCA_036397515.1 Desulfurivibrionaceae bacterium
GCGGCAGGACAAATGGGGAAAGAAAAATCCCATTGGCACGCAGCCGAGCACCGCAGAGGCTGCCGAAAAGGGGATTTGCACTGTTTGAGCGCAGCGAGTTTGCAAAGCCCCGGCAGCATCGAGGAGTACCCCATGCGGGGCATAAACTCCGGGCATCCCGCCTTCGGCGGGACAAGAGACACAGGGGGCCCTTTCTTTGGTTCGTTTCTTTGGGCAAGCAAAGAAATGAACAGACTGATTTCATCGCCTCTTTCCCCGCAGTTCCCGGAAGAACCCAAAAAAGCCCGTGCGCACAAAGTGCACACGGGCTTTGCTATTCCAGCACAATCACTCCGGCTCAGGCAGCGGGCGTCACCTTTACCAGTTCATCCCCGGGCTGCACGGCGTCACTCACCTTGGCGACAATCTTGGCCACCACCCCGTCCACCTCGCTGTTCACCGGGGTTTGCATCTTCATGGCCTCAAGAACCACCAGCTTCTCCCCAACCTTCACCTGCTGCCCTTCCTTGACGGAAATCTCGCAGATATTGGCGGTAAACGGCGCCCGGACATCGCCGGCCTTGGCCAGATCCTCGATCTCCTTCTTGCTCAGCTTGATCGCTTTCATCTCACAGGACTCGGCCACCGCATTTTCAAAGACAAAATGGCGCTGGTGGTGATCGATATTGAGGTAGACGTTGGTCTCGGACCCGTCCGCGCTCTCCTGCTTGGGACCCATCTCGACGATGTGCTCCTTGCCGCTATGATCCTTAAAGGCGATGATTTCTCCCAGCTTGAAGCCGCCCCGCCGGAAGAGAATGCTCGGCGGCAGCACATAGACGCGGCCGAATTTTTCCTCAAAGCGGAAGAAATTAACCGCGTCATTGGGATGCTGGAGATAGGTGACCAACTGCTGTTCGGTGGGCGCGTAACCGAGCTTGTCGGCCAGAGCCTTGCGCTCCTTGTCGAGATCGATATCCTCGATGGTCTCCATGCCTCCTTCCTCCTCCAGCACCTTCTTCCAGTCCGGGCCAAAGGCCTTCTCGTAGATCCAGTCGGGCGGCTGATAGAAAGGGAACGGGCCATACTTGCCGAGCAGCAGGTTTTTCAGGTCGCCGGAGCAGTTGCCGTAGCGATCGCCGCCCTGCACGTTGCTCACCGCCGTGGTCCAAAGAATCTGGGACCCCGGGGTGACGCTCCAGTAATTGCCCAATTCGATCTGGACCTTGGGCAGCTCCTTGTGGAGGATCTCGGGCATCTTGTCGAGGAAGCCGCCCTTGGCCGCCTGCTCCAAGCTGCTGCCCATGGCGCCGCCGGGCAGTTTGTGGATCTGCACCGTGGGATCAAAGCCCTTGATCTGGGACTCGAAATACTCGTAGTACTTGCGCTCGGGCTGCAGCACCTCGGAGGTTTCCATGATGGCCTCCTCGTTGATGCCCACGGCGGTGCGGCCATATTCCTTCAGGGTGTGAATAACGCTCAGGATCGGCGGCGGCCCGTAGTAGCCGGTGAAGGCGTGATCGGAAGCATCGACGATCTTGGCCCCGGCCATGGCGGCGGCGACAACCCGACCGATGTCGTTGCCGTCGGTGTTATGGCCGTGATAATGGATGATCATCTCGGGATATTTCTGGAGGACCGCGTCAACCAGATCGCCGATCCGCTTGGGCGAACCCAAGCCCCCGTGGTTCTTGATGCAGAGGACGATCTCGTTGCCGGTGACATCCAGGATCTCCTGGACCTTCTTCACATAAAACTCATTGGTATGCTCGGGGCCGGTAGAAAAACAGACGCAGGGTTCAAGGATCTTGCCGGCGGCCTGCACCTCTTCGAAAACCGCCTGCATGTTGGGCACATGGTTCAAAAAGTCGAACACCCGCCAGACATCGACATACTTGGCAAACTCCTTCACCACAAAACGGATGACATTGGGGGGATAGGGGCGA
>DASWIU010000234.1:0-9595 GCA_036397515.1 Desulfurivibrionaceae bacterium
CTGCGGGAGGAGCTCCGCGAACTGCTAACCAAGGTCTATGACCTGGAACGCCTCAACGGCCGGGTGGTGCTGGGCACGGCCAATGCCCGCGATCTCACGGCCCTGAAGTGTTCCCTGGCCCAGCTGCCCCAGCTCAAGGAGAGATTGGCCGGGGCCAACACCCTGCTGGCCGACCTCGGCACCGTGGACGAGCTGGCCGAGCTCCGCGCCCTGCTGGAGGCAGGGATCCGCGAGGACGCCCCGGTGACCCTGCGGGAAGGCAACCTGATCAAACCCGGCTACAACGCGGAGCTTGACGAGCTGGTCGGCCTGCTGCGCGACGGCAAGGCATTGATCCTGGGTCTCGAAGCCCGCGAACGCACGCGCACCGGGATCAACAACCTCAAAGTCGGCTTCAATAAGATCTTCGGCTACTATATCGAGATCAGCCGCGGCCAGCTTGCCCATGTGCCCGAGGACTTCATCCGCAAACAGACCCTGGTCAACGCCGAGCGCTTCATCACCCCGGAGCTCAAAGAGTTTGAGGAAAAGGTCACCGGCGCCCAGGACAAACGGCTGGAGCTGGAATACCGGCTCTTTACCGCGATCCGGGCCGCGGCGGCCGAGGCCTCCTCCCGGATTCTCCATACCGCCGGGCGGTTGGCCCAGATCGATTTTTTCTGCTGCCTGGCCGAGGTGGCCCAGCGATACCGCTACACCAAGCCGGTGATCACCGGAGGCGAGGCGATCATCATCACGGAAGGCCGCCATCCCGTGATCGAGCGCGCCCTGCCGCCGGGCCGCTTTGTGCCCAACGACATCCATCTGGATCAGGAGAGCGAAGAGGTCCTGATCATCACCGGCCCCAACATGGCCGGCAAATCCACGGTGCTGCGGCAGACCGCGCTCATCACCCTCATGGCCCAGATGGGCGGCTTCGTCCCGGCGGCCGCAGCGGAGATCGGGGTGGTGGACCGCATCTTCACCCGAGTCGGGGCCTCGGACAACCTGCGCCGCGGCCAGTCCACCTTCATGGTGGAGATGAACGAAACCGCCAATATCCTCAACAACGCCACCCAGCGGAGCCTGGTGATCCTCGATGAAATAGGCCGCGGCACCTCCACCTTCGACGGCCTCTCCATTGCCTGGGCCGTGGCCGAGGAGCTGGTCAACAAAAACGGCCGTGGGGTCAAGACCATCTTTGCCACCCATTATCATGAGCTGACCGAGCTGGCCGCCACCAACCCCCGGGTCAAGAACTACAACATCGCGGTGCGGGAGTGGAACGACACCATCATCTTTCTCCACAAGCTGCTGCCAGGGGGAACCAACCGCAGCTACGGCATTCAGGTGGCCGCCCTGGCCGGGGTGCCGGCCAAGGTGGTTGCCAGGGCCAAGGAATTATTGCATAATATCGAGCAGGGCGAATTCAACCGCCAGGGCGAACCGCGCATCGCCACCTCGCCCCGGAAAAAGAGGCAGCAACCCGGCCAGCTCTCCCTGTTCGGCGGGGGTGAGTCGCCGGCTACGCGCAGGCTGCGGGAGATCAATCCCGATGGCTTGTCGCCCCGCGAGGCCCTGGAGCTGCTCTATGAACTCAAAAGGTTGAACGATGGGGAGTAATTTTCGCGCAGTCGCACAAGGCAAGGGAAAAGATGCAAGGCGCAGGGGTTTTTTCGCGCTTGCCGCCTTACGGGTGCCGCTTGTGGTTTCCCTGCTGCTTCTGCTGGCCACCTGGGCTTGGGCCGGGCCGAATCCGGATCAGGACAAGATCACCCGTCAATACGGGCAGGCCAAGACCTATTACCAGGAGCTGCTCGCCAGCGGCAAGGGCAAGAACCGGAAGAGCTGGCTCACCTCCGTCACCGCTTTCCGCAGCATATACAAGGCCGCCCCGAAACATCAAGTTGCCCCGAAAGCCCTGTTCATGCTGGGCAAGATTCACCTGACCATGTTCCAGCAGTCCGGCAGGGCCAAGGATCTTGACCAGGCCATTGCCTCCTACGAAGAGCTGAGCGCCAAGTATGCGGGAAACTTTCTGGCCGATGATGCCTTTTTTATTCTGGGGGGCATCTACCTTGCCGAGAAAAAGGATCCGGACAAGGCGGCGCGGGCCTATGCAAAGATCATCGCCATCTACCCCGAGGGCGACATGGCCTCCGCGGCCCAAGAACAGCTGTTGCGGATCAAGCATGGCCCAGCCTCGCCAGACCCGGCCCCAACCCCGGCAAAAGAAGAGGTCGGAGAAAAATGCATTAGCCCCCTGGTTGCCAGCGAACCGCCGCCCCATGACCTTGCCGCAAAAAAAACCGGCCTGGCCACGGTGCTGCCCATCCGCCACTGGTCCAACAACCGTTACACCCGCCTGATCGTTGAGACCACCGGCCCGGTAACCTTCAAACACCAAGTGCTCACCGGGGACGAGGCGTCCCAGCGCCGGATTTACATCGACCTGCACAACAGCCGTCTCAGCCCGGGAACCGTCAAAACCATCCCCATTGAAGACGGCCTGTTGCGTCAGGTCAGGAATGCCCAGTTTGATCCAAAAACCGTGCGCGTTGTCCTCGACACCCAGACCAAGATTTCCGACTACAAGGTGTTCACCCTGGCTGATCCCTTCCGGGTGGTGATCGATGTGATGAGCAGCGATGCCGCCGCCCCTGACAAGACTGACACCCCCGGCGGCAAGGGGAAGATCGCGGGCAAGGAAAAAAAGAGCCGCCCCGCAGGCAAAAAAGAGGCTCCAACCCTGGCCAAGCAATTGGGCCTGGGGATTAAAAAAATCGTCATCGATCCGGGTCACGGCGGCAAGGATCCAGGCACCTGCAGCCCAAACGGCCTCAAGGAAAAAGACATCGTCCTGGATGTGGCCCTCAGGGTAGCCAAGAATCTCCGGGAAAACCTCGGCTGCGAGGTTTTCCTCACCCGGGACCGCGATGTCTTCATACCCCTGGAAGAACGAACTGCCATGGCCAATGCCAAGGAGGCCGACCTGTTCCTCTCCATCCATGTCAATGCCGCCCCGAACCACGAAGCCCGGGGGATCGAAACCTATGTCCTCGACCTGGCCAGCAACAAGGACGCCATGCGGCTGGCGGCCATGGAAAACGCCACCTCGGCCAAACAGATCAGCGATCTGCAATCCATCCTCCTGGATCTCATGCAGAATTCAAAAATCAAAGAATCCCTGAAGCTGGCCGGGCTGGTGCAGGAGGAAATGGTGAACGGCCTGAACAAAAAATTCAGCGCCGTTTCCAACCTCGGCGTCAAGAAGGCGCCTTTTGTGGTGCTCATCGGCGCCCAGATGCCCGCCATCCTCACCGAGATCGCTTTCCTGAGCAACCCGGAGGAGGAAAGGCGGCTTAAGGATGAGGCTTATCTTGCCGGGGTGGCCAATCACATCTCCGGCGGCGTGGCCCAATATGTGGAAAGCATGAGTCTGGCTGGCAATCTCACCCGCTGATCCCGACAGCTGCTTGGGCAATCCCTTGTGCTGAAGGCCTAAAAAAAGCCCCGCCGGTTTTCACCGGCGGGGCTTTTTCGCGACTCTCTTCAAAAATTGTTAGTCGAGGGAAAAGGGCTGGCGCCCTTCCCTGAGATCCTTGCCCTCAAGATACCGCTTGATGGACTCGGCTGCCTCCTTGGCCTGATACACCGCCTTGGCCACGGTCTGGGGGCCGAGCACCGCATCGCCTGCCGCAAAGATCCACTCCTCGGAGGTCTGCATGGTCACCTCATCCACCACATAGGTGCCCCAGCGGCTCAAGGCCAGATCCAGGCCGGAACCGGCGGTGACATCCACATCCTGACTGATCGCCGGGATGATGGCGTCCGCCTCGATCATGAAGTTGGAGCCCTCGATCACCTCCGGCCTACAGCGGCCCGAGGCGTCACAGGCGCCGAGTTTCATCCGCAGACACTCGATCTTGGTCAGCCGTCCGTTCTCGCCATGGATCTTCACCGGGGCGGCCAGCATCTCGATGCGCACGCCCTCCTCCTCCAGATGATGGATCTCGGCCTGGGAGGCAGGCATCTCCGCCTTGGTCCGGCGGTAGAGGATGAACACCTGATCCGAGCCGGTGCGCAGAGCGGTCCGGGCGCAGTCAATGGCCACGTTGCCGCCGCCGACCACCACCACGTTGCGCCCAAGATTGAGCTTCTCGCCGACATTGACCCGGCGGAGATAATCGATCCCGTGGAGCACGCCCGCGAGTTCCTCGCCCTCTACGCCGAGCTTGCGGCTGGCGTGCGCCCCCGGCCCGAGAAAGACCGCGGCAAATCCTTCGTTCTGCAAATCCTGCAGACTCTTATCCTTGCCGATGGTGATGTCGTTGACCATGGTGACCCCGCAGTTTCGCAGGGCCTCGCATTCCGCCGCAATGATCTGGCGCGGCAGACGGTAGGCAGGAATGCCCACCGCCAGCATGCCGCCAAAAACCGGCAGGCTCTCGAAGATCGTGCAGTGATACCCCAGGTGCGCCAGATAATAGGCCGCCGACATCCCGGCCGGGCCGGAACCGACAATGGCTACTTTTTTTTCCTTGGGCAGGGCACAGGGTTGGAGCAGATTCTTGTTGTTGGCCACCATCCAGTCCACGATGTAGCGCTCAAGCATGCCGATGGCCACCGGCTCCCCCTTTTTCCCTCGGATGCAATGGCCCTCGCACTGGAATTCATGGGGGCAGACCCGCGAACAGATGGCGGGCAGCGAGTTGGTCGCACGATCCAGCCAATACGCCTCCTCGATCTTGCCTTCCCGCAGCAGCCGGATAAAGCCGGGGATATCGTTGTGGACAGGGCAGCCCTCCCGGCATCTTGGCTTTTTGCATTGCAGGCACCGCTCCGCCTCAAGCTGGGCAGCTTGGGCCTCATAGCCGGAAACAACCTCGTCAAAATTCGTGATCCGCCCGGCAACGGGCAATTCCCGTGAAAACTGACGGGAAATGTTCATCCTCTCTTTTGCCTCCATTACTGCCTCCTACCCGGAAAATTAAAACCCATCGGTACAAGTACCGATATTTATCGTAATAACGACAAGTTAGATCATAACTATTGCAATGTAATATGTTTTTCCAAGCATTTCATGCATAAATTATGCTTCCGCGCGAATTGGAACAGCCCTGAAAAAAAATACCTGTTTGGCCCGTATTTTCCTGGCAAAAACCCAGGTCAAATGGCGCTTGACAATTCAAAGGATATCCCTCAAGCTGAAAAAGATCTTTCCCTTAAGCAACAGAGACCATAAGAGCGAAAAATTCCATGAAAGCAGAATTCATTAATCCATTTTTAACTGCCGCAAAAAATGTTCTGGAAACCATGGCCCAAACCCAAGTAACCCCGCAAAAACCCCGGCTGAAAGACGGCAACACCTCCTACGGCGAGGTTACCGGCATCATCGGCATGACCTCCGCCGAGATCACCGGCTCCATGATCGTGAGTTTTTCGGAAAAATGCATCCTGAAAATTGTCGCCAACATGCTGATGGAAGAGCCCAAGGCGAAGATTGACGATGAGGTTGTCGATGCGGTCGGCGAACTGACCAATATGATCTGTGGCGGGGCCAAGGCCCAATTGGCCAAGCTTGATCACAAGTTCGACCTGGCCACCCCCAACATGGTCGTCGGCAAGGGGGTAGAAATCTCCTATTACTCCAAGGCGCCGACCATTGTCATCCCCTTTGAAACCGCCGCGGGTTCTTTCGTGGTGGAGGCGAATCTCAGCGAAAAGCAGTAAGGTTTTTCCCCGCAGTGCCGGATAAAAAAAAGCCGCTCGTTGCCGAGCGGCTTTTTCATTCCCATTGTTTCCCTTCTGCTCAGGAAGCCCTGCGCCTCTCGGCAACCTTCAACCGACTCAAGGCCCTTTGCAAGGCAGCCTCGGCCCGGGTGCGATCAAATTTTTCCTTCTGGGCCTGCGCTTCCGCCAGCCGTTTTTCCGCCCGTTCCTTGGCCCGCATGGCACGCTCGACATCAATATCTGTGCCGCGCTCCGCGGATTCAACAAGAAAGGTCAGCTTGTTATTGGACACTTCACAAAACCCGCCACTCACCATCAAGGTTTCTTCCTGAGCCCCGGTCTTGTAGGTCAGAACACCTGTCTTGATCGTACTCAGAAAAGGCGCATGGTTGGCAAGAACACCAAACTCACCGCCGTAGCCGGGAGCGGTGACAATGTCAACCTCCTGGCTCACTACGGCCCCTTTGGGAGTTACCACTTCCAACTTTAATTTTTCAGCCATGGGTAATCCTCAAGTCCTCGCCGACCCCGCAGGGGGCCGGCGAGTCAGTCATTTCCTTAAGCAGCGGCCTTCTCTTTATTGGCTTTCTCAACCGCCTCTTCAATGCTGCCGACCATGTAGAAAGCGATCTCGGGCAGCTCGTCGTGCTTGCCTTCCAGGATTTCTTTAAAGCCGCGGACCGTGTCGGCAACCTTGACATACTTGCCGGACATACCGGTGAAGGTCTCCGCAACGGTGAAGGGCTGGGAGAGAAAACGCTGGATCTTGCGAGCGCGGGTAACCAGGGTCTGATCCTCTTCGGAGAGCTCATCCATACCCAGAATCGCGATGATATCCTGCAGATCCTTGTATTTCTGGAGGCTGGTCTGCACGCCGCGGGCCACCAGGTAATGCTCTTCACCCAAAACATTGGGATCGAGAATCCGGGAGGTGGAGTCCAGGGGATCAACCGCCGGGTAGATACCAAGCTCGGCGATCTGCCGGGAAAGAACAACGGTTCCGTCCAGATGGGCAAAGGTGGTGGCCGGAGCCGGGTCGGTCAAGTCGTCGGCCGGTACGTAAACGCACTGTACCGCGGTGATGGAACCCTTGTTGGTGGAGGTGATCCGCTCCTGGAGCGCGCCGAGGTCGGTGGCCAGGGTGGGCTGATAACCAACCGCCGAAGGAATACGGCCAAGAAGCGCGGAAACCTCGGCGCCAGCCTGGGTGAACCGGAAGATGTTGTCAACAAAGAAGAGCACGTCCTGGCCCTCTTCGTCACGGAAGTACTCCGCCGCGGACAAGCCGGTCAAGGCAACACGGGAGCGGGCTCCCGGCGGCTCGGTCATCTGGCCGTAAACCAGGGCGGCCTTGGGGAGAACGCCGGACTCTTTCATCTCGTGGTACAGATCGTTACCCTCGCGGGTACGCTCGCCAACCCCGCAGAATACCGAGATGCCGCCGTGATGCATGGCGATGTTGTTAACCATCTCCATCATGATAACGGTCTTGCCGCAACCGGCGCCGCCGAAGAGACCCATCTTGCCGCCGCGGGGGAAAGGAACCAACAGGTCGATAACCTTGATGCCGGTTTCGAGAACATGCACCTCGGTGGACTGATCGGTGAAAGCCGGAGCAGGCCGATGAATGGTGCGCATTTTGTCGGAGGCAATGGGCCCCAGACCATCAACCGGACGACCGACCACGTTCATGATCCGACCCAGGGCCGGAGCACCGCAGGGGATCTCAATGGGCTTGCCGGTATCCGTGCACTCCTGACCGCGAACCAGGCCGTCGGTCTGATCCATGGCCACGCAGCGGACCACGTTGTCGCCAAGATGCAGGGAAACCTCGATGACCAGGTTGCCTGGTTCGTCATTGATACCCTTGTTGCTGACCAACAGGGCGTTCATGATCTCCGGCAGGTTGTCCGGCTCAAACTCAACGTCTACAACAGGTCCGATGACCTGAACAATTTTACCAACTCTTGCTGCACTCATTAGAAAGCCTCCTTGAGCCTAGTACTTACATTGACAATCTATGACAGCTGAATGATTCAGCCTGATTTCACCTGGTTACTTCAACGCCTCGGCGCCGCCGACAATATCCATCAGCTCCGCGGTAATGCCAGCCTGCCGGGCCTTGTTGTAAATCAGGGTCAGGCTGTGGATGATATCCTTACAAGCGTTGGTGGCGTTATCCATGGCGCTCATCCGGGCGGCATGCTCACTGGCGCTGACTTCCAGCATGGCATGGTAGACCATGACATTCATGTACAGCGGCAGCAGCACTTCCATGATTTCCTCGGTGCTCGGCTCATAGATGTAGGAACCGGCAGCCGAAGAGGTTGCCCCCGTTGCCGCTACGGCGTCCGGCTGGATGGGCAAAAACATCTGCTCCGCGGGACGCTGCACGGCTACGCTCTTGAATTTTCCATAGACGATGCGCACTTCATCGCTGCCGCCGGCGAGAAAGTTTGCGGCAATATCCTGGGCAATGGTCCGGGCATTGAACATCTGGAAAGTGCCCATAAGGTCGGCGTACCGCTGCCGAATCTTGCCGGTTTTCCGGAAATAGCTGATGCCCTTCTTGCCGACGCAGACCAAGGAAACCTTCTTGCCCTCGGCTTCAAGCCTGGCAATAAGCTTGTCGGTCATCTTCATAATATGGGCGTTGAAACTTCCGCACAGGCCGCGATCCGAGGTGACCACCAGGATCTCCACGGTCTTGACCTCACGCCTCTCCATGAGGGGAAAAGCGCCGGAATCCATGGCCGAGGAAAGATTGCCCATGGCCGCGTTGAACTTCTCGGCATAGGAACGAAAATCCTCCATCTTCTGCTGCGCCCCGCGAAGCTTGGCCGCAGCAACCATGTTCATGGCCTTGGTGATCTGTGAAGTCTTCTTCACCCCACCAATCTTTGTTTTTACATCTTTTAGGCTCGGCATGAGACCTTACCCCCCTTATTTAAGGCCTTTGGCAGCCTTGAAAGATTCCCCAAAAGCCTGCAGAGTGGTCCGGATCTTCTCTTCCAGGGCTGCATCGATGGCTTGCTTTTCCTTCAGGTCATCATAGATGCTCGGCTGGTTTTTCTCGATATGGGCATAGAGCTGCTGCTCGTACTCGGCCAACGAATCAATGGGCAGGGTGTCGAGATAGCCGCGGGTACCGGCAAAGAGGATGCAGATCTGTTTTTCCATGGGCAGCGGCTGATACTGGGGCTGCTTCAGGATCTCAACCAGACGGGCGCCACGGGTCAACTGCGCCTGGGTGGCGGCGTCCAGATCGGAACCGAAACCGGCAAAGGCGGCGAGCTCGCGATACTGGGCCAGATCCAGACGAAGGGTGCCGGCCACCTGCTTCATAGCCTTAACCTGGGCAGCGCCACCTACGCGGGATACGGAGAGGCCGACGTTAATCGCGGGACGAACGCCGGCGAAGAACAGGTTGGGCTCCAGGTATACCTGACCGTCGGTGATGGAGATAACGTTGGTCGGGATAAAGGCGGAAACGTCGCCGGCCTGGGTCTCGATGATGGGCAGAGCGGTAAGAGAACCGGCGCCCAGGGCATCGTTTACCTTGCAGGAACGCTCCAGCAAACGGGAGTGGTTGAAGAAAATGTCGCCGGGGTACGCTTCACGACCGGGCGGACGACGAAGGAGCAGGGAGAGCTCACGGTAGGAAACCGCCTGCTTGGAAAGATCGTCATAGATGATCAGGGCGTGCTGGCCGTTGTCCCGGAAGTACTCGCCCATGGCGCAGCCGGCAAAGGCGGCGACATACTGCATGGGCGCCGGATCGGAGGCGCAGGCTGCTACCACGGTGGTGTATTCCATGGCGCCGTGCTTACGGAGCGCTTCAACCACCAGGGCCACCGTTGATTTCTTCTGGCCGATGGCCACA
>DASWIU010000235.1:0-4005 GCA_036397515.1 Desulfurivibrionaceae bacterium
CTGCCAAAGGATTGCCGCCCGCAAGAAAGAGCTGGGCGGCAATCTTTTGATTTTGGGGCATCATTACCAGCAGGAGGCGACCTTTCAGTTCGCCGACCTGACCGGGGATTCCCTCAAGCTTGCCCGCAATGCCGCCGAGGCCAAGGAGAGCAAGTACATTGTCTTCTGCGGCGTCCATTTCATGGCGGAATCCGCCGACATCCTCACCGCGCCGGATCAAATTGTGATCCTCCCCGATCTCCGGGCCGGCTGCCCCATGGCCGACATGGCCACCAGCGAAGCGGTGCTCTGGGCCTGGGAGGATCTGGCCAAGGTGACCACCGGCCGGGTCATCCCCGTGACTTACGTGAATGCCTCCGCCCTGCTCAAGGCCTTTGTCGGCCGCAACGGCGGCTCGGTCTGCACCTCCTCGAATGCCGAGCGGGTGCTGACCTGGGCCCTGTCCCAAGGCGATAAGGTTTTCTTTTTCCCGGACGAGCATCTGGGCCGCAATTCGGCCAACGCGCTAGGTATCCCCGAAGACGAGGTGGTGCTCTGGCAGCGGGACAAACCGCTGGGCGGCAATACCCCGGCCCAGTTGCAGAAGGCTAGGGTGATCCTCTGGGATGGCTACTGCACGGTGCACATGCAGTTCACCGCCGCCCATGTCGAGCGCTGGCGGGCCTGCGACCCGGAGGTGCGGATCATCGTCCATCCCGAGTGCCGCCATGAGGTGGTGAGCCGGGCCGACCAGTACGGCTCCACCGAGGCGATCATCACCGCGGTGCGCGAATCCCCGCCGGGCAGCAAGTGGGCCATCGGCACCGAGATCAATCTGGTGAACCGGCTCAAGCATCAGTACCCGGACCGGGAGATCCATTCGCTCTCCCCCTTCCAGTGCCTCTGCTCCACCATGTACCGGATCAAGCCCGCCTACCTGCTGTGGGTGCTGGACAACCTGGCCCAGGGGCGGGTGGTCAACCGGATCACCGTCCCGCCCGAGGTGGCGGCCGAGGCCAAACTCTCTCTCGACAGGATGCTGCGGATCTGACCATGCACAACATCTACTTCGACAACAACGCCTCCACCCCGCTGGCCCCTGAGGTGCGGGAGGCCATGGCCCCCTACCTGGCCGAATGGTTCGGCAATCCGGCCAGCTCCCACCGCTTCGGCGAGGCTGCCCGGCGGGGGTTGGATCTGGCCCGGGAGCAGGTGGCCGGGCTGCTCGGCTGCCATCCGGGACGGATCGTCTTGAACAGCGGCGGCACCGAAGGCAACAACACCGCCATCCTGAGCGCGGTCTGGGCCAATCCCGCGAAAAAACACATCATCTCCTCGCAGGTCGAGCACGGCTCGGTGCTGGCGCCCCTGGAGTTTCTTGCCGGCCAGGGCTACGAGGTGGAGCTGCTGGGGGTGGATGAAAACGGCGGCCTCGATCTGGAGGCGCTCAAGGGTGCGATCCGGCCGGACACCGCTCTGGTCACCCTCATGGGGGCGAACAACGAAACCGGGGTGATCTGGCCCATCGCCGAGATCGGTGCTATCTGCCGGGAGCGGGGCGTGCTGTTCCACTGCGACGCCATCCAGCTGGCGGGCAAGGCACCTCTTTCGGCCGAGGCGCTGGAGGTGGATTACCTCACCATCGCCGCCCACAAGTTGCACGGGCCCAAAGGGGCCGGAGCGCTCTATGTCCGTCGCACCGCGCCCTATACCCCACTGATCAGGGGTTCCAGCCAGGAAAATGGCCGTAGAGCCGGCACCGAAAACGTGCCCGGCCTGGTTGGCTTGGGCCAGGCATGTGCGCTGGCCATGGCTGTGGACGAGGCGGCGCATCAGCGGCTGGCCGCGCTGCGGGACCGCCTGGAGGCAGGGATTATTGCGGCGATCCCCGAGGCGCGGATCAATGGCGCGGCCTCGCCCAGGCTGGTCAACACCACCAACGTCAGTTTCCGGCATGCGGCCTCGGCCGGGCTGATCCAGGACCTCGATGCGGGCGGCATCGCGGTCTCGGCCCATGCTGCCTGCGAGAGCGGCGATCTCGACCCCTCGCATGTGCTGCGGGCCATGCGGGTGCCGGAACCATTTTTGCACGGCACCCTGCGCATCAGCCTCAGCCGTTACAATACCGAGGCAGAGGTTGCGGCCCTGTTGGCCCTGTTGCCGCAAGCAGTTGTCAAATCCAGGCAGGGCTTCGCCCTGTAGTAAACGTTCAGCAGCACCGCATCTGCTTTGTCATCGGCCTGTTCATGTGCAAGAGCACACTTCGCAGACCTCTTTCGCGCATCTGCGGCACTGCTGAACGTTTACAATTTTAGATATTGAGCCATGTTTTTTCGTTTCATATGAACGAGTTGTAGCCCCTACGAAAAACAAAAAAGGAAGCAGAGTATGTGCGGAATAGTCGGTTATGTGGGGCAGCGGCATGTGCTGCCCATCCTTCTCGAAGGGTTGAAGCGTCTGGAGTACCGGGGCTATGATTCCGCCGGGGTGGTGTATGTCCATGGCGGCAAGCTCCAGAAGCACCGGGCCGCGGGCAAGCTCGGCAAGCTCGAGGAGCTGCTGGAAACGGTGCGGGACCGCGACAGTCATATCGGCCTGGGCCATACCCGCTGGGCCACCCACGGCGCCCCTTCCGAGATCAACGCCCACCCGCACTGCGATTGCAGCGGCGACCTGGTGGTGGTCCATAACGGGATCATCGAGAATTATCATACCCTCCGGGAAGAGCTGAAGGGCCGGGGGCATGTCTTTTGTTCGGAAACCGACACCGAGGTACTGGCCCATCTCATCGAGGAACAGCTCGATGGCGATCTGGTCAAGGCGGTGCGCCAGGCCCTGAAAAAGGTCGAAGGCTCCTATGCCATCGGGGTTTTGTGGGTCGGTCAGCCGGACAGGCTGGTGGCGGTGAGGCATCAGAGCCCCCTGGTCCTCGGCATTACCGAGGGGGGCGGCTGCCTTATGGCCTCGGATATTCCGGCCCTGCTCCCCTACACCAATCAGGTGGTTTTTCTAGAGGATGGGGAGCTTGCTGTCCTCAAACAGGGGGAATGGCAGGTGATGGGCCTGGCCAATGGCCGGAAAGTGGTCAAGAAGATCAAGACCATCGAGTGGAACGCGGCCATGGCCGAGAAGGGCGGGTACCGCCATTTCATGCTCAAGGAGATCTTCGAGCAGCCCCAGGCCATCCTCAATACCTTCCGGGGGCGGCTCGATCCGGAAACCGGCAGGGTGCAGCTGCCGGAGATAGGTCTGAGCAGCGCGGAGCTGCAGAAGATCAGCCGCATTTCCCTGGTGGCCTGCGGCACCTCCTGGCACGCGGCCCTGGTGGCCAAGTACTGGCTGGAAAAATGGGTGGGTATCCCGGTGGAGGTGGATATCGCCTCGGAGTTCCGTTACCGTCGTCTGCTGCTGGACGACACCGTGATGGTGGTGCCCATCTCCCAGTCCGGGGAAACCGCCGACACCCTGGCGGGGCTGCGACTGGCCAAGAAGCTGGGGGCCAAGGTCATCGCCATCTGCAACGTGCTGGGCAGCACCATCACCCGGGAGGCGCACGGCACCATTTATACCCACGCCGGGCCGGAGATCGGGGTGGCCTCCACCAAGGCCTTCACCTGTCAGCTCACGGCGCTGTTGCTGCTCACCCTTTTTCTGGGCGAGATCCGCAAGACCATGACCGCCAAGGAGCGCAAGGGGATCGGCCAGGCCCTCCTCGACCTGCCCGGGCTCATGGAGCAGGAACTGCCCCGCTTGCAGGAGGAAACAGCCCGTATTGCCGAGGCCTTTGCCCACAGCCGGGATTTTCTTTATCTGGGGAGGGGGAGTAATTTTCCCATTGCCCTGGAAGGGGCCTTGAAGCTCAAGGAGATCTCCTATATCCATGCCGAAGGGTATGCGGCCGGGGAACTCAAGCACGGCCCCATCGCCCTCATCGACCGGGACATGCCGGTTTTGGCCCTGGCCCCCAAGGACAGCGTTTATGAAAAGCTCATTTCCAACGTGGAAGAGGTCAAGGCCCGGAGCGGC
>DASWIU010000236.1:0-6600 GCA_036397515.1 Desulfurivibrionaceae bacterium
TGGGCATACTCCGCGGGTTCGGGCGGCTCTTCTCCGTTGTAGCGGATGCCCAAGCCCCCGCCCAGGTCAAGATGGGTGATGCCGATTCCCTGTTCAGCGAGCTGGACGATGAAGCCCTTCACCTTGGCCAGCGATTCGACAAAGGGAGAGACTTGGGTGAGCTGCGAGCCGATGTGGCAGCTTACCCCCTTGATTTCGATGTTGGGCAGCTTGCCTGCCGCGAGATAGACCCGCAACGCCTCGGTAATGGGGATGCCGAACTTGTTCTTGGCCAGGCCGGTGGAGATATAGGCGTGGGTCTTGGGGTCCACGTCCGGGTTCACCCGGAAGGAGACCGGCGCCTTGATTCCCATTCCTGCCGCCACCTCCTGGATCACGGCCAGCTCCTGCTCGGACTCCACATTGAGCATGAGGATACCCGTCTCCAGGGCAAAACGGATCTCGTCCGCGGTTTTGCCCACCCCCGAATAGACAATCTTTTTGGGATCGACCCCGGCGGTGCGGGCCCGGAACAGCTCGCCGCCGGAAACGATGTCCGCCCCGCCGCCGAGGCTGGCGAAAAGACGGAGGATGGCGATGTTGGCGCAGGACTTGGCCGCAAAGCAGGTAATATGGGGAATGTCGGCAAAGGCGCGGTCAAAGGCGGCAAAATGGCGGGTCAGGGTGGCCCCGCTGTAGAGATAAAACGGGGTGCCCACCGCTGCTGCCACCGTGGGCACGGCAACCTTCTCGCAAAACAGGGTATCATTTTGGTACTGAAAATCATGCATGGTTCACTATACCGTCATTTCGTTTGGCCACGAAACCCACGAAAGGGTTTCCATGGATTATCAGTCTTATTGCCTGATCTGCCAGATTCTGTAGTGATAGACTGATTCTTTCTTCGCCACGTCTGGCAAAATCGTGTTTTGCCAGACGTGGCTAAAAAATCAACCTTCCCAGCTCCACCACCCCACAAAGGTTTCCCCATTTTCGTGTTCTTTCGTGGGTTTCGTGGCTAAAAAAGCAGCCTTCTTACTCCCACACATCATAGGTGGCTTCCAGGGAGGAGGTGCTTTCGTTGGCAGGCTTCGCCTGATCAAAGGCGGTGACCGAATAATACCAGATCCCTCTTCCCTTGGGCGGCCGTGTATCCAGGAAAGAAAGGCCTGCTCCGCCCACCTCGCCGATGCGTTCCGGAGTCTGGCTCTGGGCCGAACGGCGGTAGATGCGAAATCCTGCCAGGTCGGGTTCGGCAACCGTCTCCCAGATAATCTTGACCCCCTCACTGGTGACCACGGCCCGCACCTTCTGGGGCGGCGCCGGCGGCGCAAGGTCGCGCGGCGTGGCGCTCATGGTCGGACTTGACATACCGGCGGCCACGGTTCCCCCATGCAGCCGAATGGCCCGCACCTTGTAAAAGTAGGCCTTGCCATTCCGCAATCCCTTGTCCGTATAGGCCAATCCTTCGACCGGCTCGCCCGGCATCCCGGTAAACGTTTCGCCGCCGTCGGTCGAGCGGAAAACCTGATAGCGGATGGGGTCTGAAACCGGCGTCCCGTCCAGCAATCCTGTCGGCGCCTGCCAGTGCAGGGTAAGGGCCTTGTCTGCTTCCTCAATCTTGAAATCCATGGGCGCCAGCAGCGGGGTATCCCAGACCACCGAAACGGTGTTTGAATCATCGCTGCTGACAAACCAGCCCGCCTTGCTGCGGACCCGGTACACGTAGCGGTGGTTGGGGCGCAGCAGGGTCTCCTCATAGAAAACCTTGCCCTTGTCGCTGCTTTCCGCCTTGATCTCTATGGGAGGACCAAAGGGGATGGGGCACTCAGGGCAGTAGTCCTTGATGGGGATAACCGCCCGCAATAGCTCGAATTTTTCAATCCGGTACGGCAGCCGGTCGCCCTGTACGGTTTGCCGGGGGTAAGACCAGTTGAGCGTTACCCCTTTTTCGTCAAGTTCATAGCTCAGGTCGGTGATGGGCGCGGGCAGCACGGTATCGGGCGGCACGGGCCGGGTCTTCTTGCCGCAGCCGGATACGCCGATGAGCGCCACTAAGAGGAGAGCAAGAATTTGTATCCGGACAGCTTCAGACTTCATCATGCCGTAATCCCCAACTCTTTTTCCGCCCGCTTCAAGGCCTTGGCCACCATTTTGCCCGAAGTGCCGCCCAGGGAGACCCTGCTCTTGACCGAGCCCTCAATGGAGAGCACCTTGAAAACATCGGCTTCGATGACTTCGGAAAACTTCCGCAGCTCCTTCACCGTCAACTCGGGGAGCTCCTTGCCCCTGCCGATGGCATACGCCACGGTGCGGCCGACAATGGCGTGGGCCTGGCGGAAGGGGATGTTTTTGAGCACCAGATAATCCGCCAAGTCGGTGGCGGTCATGTAGCCGCCGCCAAGGCCTCTGGCCAGACGCGCCTCGTTGAAGGTGAGGTTGGCAAGCAGCTGGGCCATGATCGCCACGGACTGGGAAACCGTGTCCACCGTGTCGAACAGCGGTTCCTTGTCTTCCTGGAGATCGCGGTTATAGGTCATGGGCAGACCCTTGAGCAGCATGAGCAGGCTCATGAGATTGCCCACCACCCGGCCGCTCTTGCCGCGGATCAGTTCGGGGATGTCCGGGTTCTTCTTCTGGGGCATGATGCTGCTGCCGGTGCAGAAGCTGTCCGCCAGGGTCACGAAGGAAAACTCCTCGGTGGTCCAGAGGACCAGCTCTTCGGACAACCGGCTGAGGTGGATCTGGATCAGGCTGGCCGCGCTCATGAACTCGATGATGAAATCGCGGTCCCCCACCGTGTCCATGCTGTTGGCGGTGACCTTCGGAAAACCCAGCTCCTTGGCGACAAACTCCCGGTCGATGGGCAACCCGGTGCCGGCCAGGGCCGCGGCGCCCAGGGGCATGACATTGATCCGCTTCAGTCCGTCGGCGAGGCGCTCCCGGTCGCGGCCGAACATCTCGTAATAGGCCAACAGGTGGTGGGCGACCAAAACCGGCTGGGCCCGTTGCAGATGGGTGTAGCCCGGCATCACCGCATGCTGGTATTTGCGGGCCAGAATCACAAAGGCTTTTTGCAGCCCGGCCACCAACTCGATGAGATTGCGGCATTCCTCCCGGAGATACAGACGCACATCGAGGGCCACCTGGTCGTTGCGGCTCCGGGCGGTGTGCAGCTTTTCCCCGGCCGGGCCGATCTTTTCCACCAGGGATTTTTCGATGTTCATGTGGATGTCTTCAAGCTCCGGCCTGAAGACAAAGGTCCCCGCTTCGATCTCCCGCTCGATCCGGCCCAGGCCTTTGACGATCTGGTCCCGCTCCTTGGCGCTGATCAACCCCTGCTTGGCAAGCATCTTGGCGTGCGCGCGGCTGCCGGCGATGTCGTGCCGATAGAGGCGAGCATCGTAATGGATGGAGGCGGTAAAAGCCGCCACCGAAGCGGCGGTCTTTTCCGCGAACCTGCCGCCCCACAGTGCCGGGTTATGGGTGTTTCCTGCCGAAGACATAGGATGTCGCCTGGGTTAATTTTTAACTCTCTTCAGTTCTTCGTCCTTCCGGCGAAAGCCGGAATCCGGTATTTTCGGGTTGCGGCAACCACCGTCACCCCGGTTTTCGCCGGGGTGACGGCTTTTTTTGAGCTATCAGTTTTTGGGGCCTTTTTGCATCACCAATGCCTGTATCTTCAAGCGCAAGGCATTGAGACGGATAAAGCCGCCGGCATCCGACTGGGTGTAAACTGCGTCCTCCTCAAAGGTGGCAAAGCTTTCCTGGTAGAGGGATTGCTCGGACTTCCGCCCCACCGGGATGCAGTTGCCCTTGAAGAGCTTGATCCGCACCACCCCGTTCACCGTTTCCTGGGCGTTGTCCATGGTCTTTTGCAGGAGTTTCATCTCCGGCGAGAACCAGAAGCCGTTGTAAACGAGCTCGGCATAGCGGGGGATCAGGCTGTCGCGGATCTTCATGACCTCGCGGTCCAGGGTGATGGTCTCCAGATCGCGATGGGCCGCGCGCAATATGGTGCCGCCCGGGGTTTCGTACACCCCGCGGGATTTCATGCCCACGAAGCGGTTCTCCACCATGTCCAGCCTCCCGATGCCGTTGGCGCCGCCCAGGGTGTTGAGCCGGGCCAGCATGGCCGCGGGGCTGAGCTTTTCGCCGTTGATGGCCACCGGGTTGCCGCCCGCAAACTCCATTTCGATATAGGTCGGCGTGTCCGGGGCCTTTTCCGGGGAGACGGAAAGCTTGAACATGCTCTCCTCCGGCTCGTTCCACGGATCTTCCAGGATGCCGCCCTCAAAGCTGATGTGCAGCAGGTTCTCGTCGGAGCTGTAGGGCTTCTCCTTGGTCACCGGCACGGGGATGGCGTGCTTTGCCGCATAGGCCATGAGCTTGGTCCGGGAATTGAGATCCCAGATCCGCCAGGGGGCGATGATGGTCAGCCTGGGGTTGAGGGCCAGATAGGTCAGCTCGAAACGGACCTGATCGTTGCCCTTGCCGGTGGCGCCGTGGCTCACCGCGTCGGCTCCCTCCGCCTCGGCGATCCGCACCTGTTCCCGGGCGATGACCGGCCGGGCCAGGGAGGTGCCCAGCAGGTAGGAGCCCTCATAGATGGCGTTGGCTCGAAAGGCCGGAAAGACATAGTCCCGGACAAATTCCTCGCGCAGATCGGAGATGATCACCTTTTCGGCGCCGGTGGCCATGCCCTTGGCCCGGACCTTGTCCCAATCCTCCTCCTGGCCCACATCGGCGGCAAAGGCTACGACCGGAACCTGATACTCTTCCCGCAGCCATTTGAGGATAACCGAGGTATCCAACCCGCCGGAATAGGCGAGAACGATCTTGTTTATATTGGCAGTCACTGTATTCCCCTTCATGTAAAGGCCGCAACGCGAAGACGCGAAGTTAATACCCTGTTTGATATTGCTGTCTTTGCGCCGTTGCGCCATTGCCTTATATTTTTTTGTTATTGTTTCTTTCCCAGATGCATGGCCAAAATGGCCTTGTGGATATGGAGCTTGTTCTCCGCCTGGTCAAAGGCCACGCATTGCGGCCCCTCCAGCACCTCTTCGGAGATCTCCTCGTCGCGGTGGGCCGGCAGGCAGTGGAGGACAATGGCTCCGGGATTGGCCTGGGCCACCAGACCACTGTTCACCTGATACGGCCGGAACACCCCGATCCGTGCCTCCTGTTCGGACTCCTGGCCCATGCTGGCCCAGACGTCGGTATTGATCACGTCCGCCTGCCGCACCGCCTCGGCCGGGTCGCGCACCACCCGGATGGGCCGGCTCGCCACAGCCTGGGCGGCCGCGAAAATGGCGGAGTTGGGATCATACCCCTCCGGGCAGGCCAGGGTCAGGGCAAAGCCGAAACGGGCGGCCGCCTGGATCCAGGAGTTGGCCATGTTGTTACCGTCTCCCAGCCAGGCGATATGGAGATTGGCCACCTCCCCCTTGTGCTCGATCACGGTCATGATGTCGCTCAACACCTGGCAGGGATGGTGCAGATCGGTGAGGGCATTGATCACCGGCACCGAGGAATAGCCGGCCAGCTCATCGACAATGGCCTGGCCATAGGTGCGGACCACCATGCCGTCCACATAGCGGGACATGACCCGGGCCATGTCCTTGAGGGGCTCATTGCGGGCCAGCTGGGTGTCCCGGCCGGAGAGATAGATCACCTGACCGCCCAAGCCATACATGGCCGACTCAAAGGAGACCCTGGTCCGGGTGGAGGGTTTTTCAAAGATGAGGGCCACGGTTTTTCCGGCCAGCTGCTGATGGCGAACCCCTGCCTTGGCTTCTTTTTTAAGCAGCAGGGCCTGCTCGATGTAGGCGCCAAGCTGCTCTTTGCTGAAGTCCTGTAATGCCAGTAGATGCTGTGTCATTGGTTTCGTTCTCTCTGCCGGCCTTCCCCACACGTATCGCGGAAAGAAAGTCTTTCTGTTCAGGGCGTCCTGCCGGCAGCATGGCGCGGAGCAGGATCCGGAAGACCGGCTCAAAAAATGTCAGTCCAACCATGGCCGACGGGTGACGGACAATGTCTCCCTTTGGTTGGGCCAAACTACAATTCATACAAAAAAACTTTTTTTTTGCAAAGGGATTTTTCGCGGAAAATGGAGAGGGGTTATTGACTCAGCTCGGCAAAAACCTCGTCCAGGGCCTGGATCAGCCGGTCTATCTCGGCGCGGCTGATAATCAGGGGCGGCAGACAACGCAGCACCTTGCCCCCGGCAAAATTCAGGAGCACCCCTTTTTCAAAGAGCCGGTTGACCATGGCCGGGCCTTGGGCCAGCCAAGCCTCGGTCAGGGGCAAGCCCTGGATCAGGCCAAGCCCTCGGGCTGGTCCGGCGATGGCCGGGTATTTGGCGGCCAGGCCGTTGAGCCGCTCGGCCAGATACGCCCCCTTTGCCAGGACCTCGGCGAAAAAGCCCTCGGCCAGCATGATCCTTAAAGTGGTAACCGCGGCGGCGCAGACCACCGGGTTGCCGCCGAAGGTCGAGGCGTGGCTGCCCGGCTCGAAGGCCTTGGCCACCGATTCCGTGGCCAGCATGGCGCCGATGGGCAAGCCATTGCCCAGGGCCTTGGCCAGGGTAAGGATGTCGGGGGTCACCCCGCACTGCTC
>DASWIU010000237.1:0-13764 GCA_036397515.1 Desulfurivibrionaceae bacterium
TGCCCTGGTCCTCCATGCCTTTCTGTATGGCCTGGTTGAAGTCGCCGGTCATGAACATCCACATGATCGCAGGCGGAACAATCCGGCCATCGGCAAGTAGCGCGATCTTGGTCGTGGTGTGGTTCTTGATGGGTACGATCTTGGACTTGCCGTCGAAGATCTTGCCGTTGGCCTTGGCCAGGGTGACGGTGCCGTCGGCGTTCTTGGCAATGGTTTCGCCGACGTTGTACACGTAGGAGGTGCCGTCAAACCAGCGGTACTCCGGGGTCACGTTGGAGAGCTTGACCTCATGGCCGACATAACCGCCCTGGCCGTTGCAGAAACCAGCATTCCAAACCGGGGTACCCCAATCGCGGGACATCTCGGTGGCGCCGCCCTTGGCATAGGTCTTGATGTGACAGGTCTGACAGGCCACTCGGCCCGTGGCGTGACGGTTCAGCTTGGTATAGTTTGCATTGGTGTATTTATGCGGCGAGGTGCCGTGACAATCCGTACATTTCGGATCCGGGGCTTCGGTCGAGCGCAGATCAATACCACGGCCAGCGATCTTGTGGCCGCTTACCGCATGACAATCAGCGCAGGAGAGATTCCCGCGGGTCGGAGACATATGCACGTCCTGGGCATCGGTGGGAGCCACGGTGTTGGCACCCATGTCGCCGCGCTTGGTCCAGTCGCCGCCGCCGGCCTTGGCATGACAGCGCAGGCAGGATTTCCGGGTGGGCATGTGCACGTTTTTGGCAAGATCAACCATGGTGGTGCCTGCCGGCATCAAAGCGTAATCAGGTTCGGTGAAATAGTTGCCCTGTGCGTCGCGCAGACCGAAGATATAGGTCTTGATCTGGCCCAAGTAATCGGTAACCTGCATGGCCGTGGACGGGTCAGGCGTTGTTTTCCGCATATAGGTATCACTGTGACACATCAGACAATCCACATCATTGACAGTAGGCGCATCCGGGGCATTGCCATCGGCCCGGACATGACAGTTGAAGCAGGCGCCACCTGAAGACATGGCATAGGTACAGAAGGTGTTGATGCCCTTAACCGCCTTGCCCAGCGTCTGGCCGGGGGCGTTGCTCAACTCCGGAGTGGTGCCTTTCCATTGCATGTGCAAGCTGTTGAGCATGTCCGCAGCCTGCGACGAATGGCAGGCGATACAGGTGGACGGCCCATTATAGGATGTGATGTTTGCGTGACCCGGCAAAACCACGGCCTGGGCCTGCGTGGCTCCGCACAGGATGGCCAGTGCGGAGGTCGCAAATAAAAATCTCTTCATAAACATGTTCCCCCTCTGTTTTTTTCACAAAAGACAGTATTCCCTCTTTAACCACAGTTCCCCCCTGCGCCGCACCTCCTTATCTCTTGGCGACTTTGTTGACGAGGCGGAACAAGCCTCAATCCACCCAATGGGAAAGACGCATGTGCCCCATTCACACTGGTAAATGTACCCAGTGTGGATTTTCTACCACCTACAACATTATGCGGCAACAAAAAAAAGGGAGGCCCCGGAAACCGGAAACCTCCCCTACTTACTGTTCAGATACGGTACTGCTTACTGCACTTACGGCATGGTATGGCAGTCCGTGCAAACCTTCTTCAGCTTCAGATGGCTCTTATGGACCGTCTGGTAGGTTCCGGTTCTCTGCTCGTGACAGTCATTGCACAGATCCGTGGTCGGCTTGATCAAGCCGGTCGGGGTCTTGGTATGACAGGCGTTACAGTTCAAAGGCTCCCGATGCTTGTCATGGGTCCTCTCAAAGCTAAACGACTTCTTGGTGTGACACATGGAGCAGGATTTCACCAAGGTCGGCAGCTCATGATACCCCAAGGCAGTGAAAGGAATCATCAGGTTGTTATGACCCTTCAAGGTGCCGTGACAGGTGGCACAGCTCGGTGCCATGGTCTTCGGCTCCACCCCGTGGGTAAGGAGCATCTCGGCATTACCGTTCACATAGGTGTAGCTGCCGGTCATGCCCTGATCCTCCATGCCTTTCTGCACGGCCTGGTTGAAGTCGCCGGTCATGAACATCCACATGATCGCAGGCGGAACAATCCGGCCATCGGCAAGCAAGGCGATCTTGGTCGTCGTGTGGTTCTTGATCGGCACGAGCTTGGAACTGCCGTCGAAGATCTTGCCGTTTGCCTTGGCCAGGGTGACGGTGCCGTCGGCATTCTTGGTGATGGTCTCACCAACGTTGTACACGTAGGAGGTACCATTAAAGAAGCGATACTCCGGGGTCACGTTGGAAAGCTTGACCTCGTGGCCGACATAACCGCCCTGGCCGTTGCAGAAGGCCTGATTCCAGGTCGGGGTGCCCCAATCGCGGGACATCTCCGTGGCGCCGCCCTTACCAAAGGTCTTGATGTGACAGGTCTGACAGGCTACCTGGCCTGCGGCATGCCGATTCATCTTGGTGCCGACGGTGGAGCCGGTGTGCGGTTGCGCGCCATGACAATCGGTACACTTCGGATCCGGAGCTTCGGTCGCGCGCAGATCGATGCCGCGGCCGCCGAGCTTATGGCCGCTTACCGCATGACAATCAGCGCAGGAGAGATTCCCGCGGGTCGGAGACATATGCACGTCCTGGGCATCGGTGGGAGCCGCAGTGTTGACACCCATGTCGCCGCGCTTGGTCCAGTCGCCGCCGCCGGCCTTGGCATGACAGCGCAGGCAGGATTTCCGGGTGGGCATGTGCACGTTTTTGGCAAGATCAACCATGGTGGTGCCTGCCGGCATCAAAGCGTAATCAGGCTCGGTAAAGTAGTTGCCCTGGCCGTCCCGCAGACCGAAGATATAGGTCTTGATCTGGCCCAGGTAGTCGGTAACCTCCATGGCCGTGGAGGGGTCAGGCGTTGTTTTCCTCTGATAGGTGTCGCTGTGGCACATCAAACAATCTACATCATTGAGCGAAGGCGCATGCGGGGCATTGCCGTCGGCCCGGACATGGCAGTTGAAACAGGCGCCACCAGAAGACATGGCGTAGGTGCAGAAGGTGTTCATACCCTTAACGCCCTTGCCCAGCACCTGACCGGGGGCGTTGCTCAACTCCGGAGAGGTGCCTTTCCATTGCATGTGTATACTGTTGAGCATGTCCGTGGCCTGCGTCGGATGACAGGCGATACAGGTGGACGGTCCATCGTATGAGGTGATGCCCTCGTGACCCGGAATGATCACGGCTTGGGCCTGCGTGGCTCCGCACAGGATTGCCAGTGCGGAGGTCGCAAACAAAAATTTCTTCATAGTGTCTCCCCTTGCTTTTTTTTCACAAAAAAACCGTATTCCCTCTTTTCCACTGCGTCCCTCTGCGCCTCACCTCCTTTATCTCTTGGCGGCTTTAATGGCGGGGCAAAGGCCTCAATCCACACCGAGGGAAAGAACGCACACGCCCCAATCATATTGGTAAATATACCCAATCACAAGAATGATTACCACCTGTGGCATTTTGCCGCAACAAAAAAATATCGCCGCTCACCCAATAATTCCCAGGAAATTAGGCCGCGCTAAAACCCTTGCCAAGCAATGACCCTAAGCCTTTCCGCTCTGAAAACCATTGCCGTCTTGGCCGCCCCGGGAACAAGAGGCGCGCAAGCCCCGGCCCTTCCTTATCCAGGCAATCCAGAGCCCAGAATGGGCTACTCTCCCCATCGCGTCCAGTATTTCCCAATAACAGGCAAGGAGACTGAAGCAACACCGCTCGGGCATAAAAAAAGGGGCGGCGCAAGCCGTCCCTTTTTTACCCATCCATACTATAAGTGGCGCAATGTGCCCCTAACCCTCTTCGTACACCTCGGTAACAGTCATTTTTTCGCTGGCCCGTCCGTGTTTCCGATGAAACTCGTACATGGCCATGGCCACATTCCGCGCATCAACTGTTGTTTTTTCGATTGCGGCATTACGCCAGAGTTCAGGCCCCCCGACCTTGAATTTCACCACGAACCTACGCATTCCCTCTCCTTCTGCCTGTCAAATCCCCGAGCAGTTCCCCCCGAACTCCTCCCAGTTGACACATACCACTCAATACATGGATATCGCATTATTTTATCCCCCAGGTCAACCCCTAAAAAATACCGGCACCAGAGTAGTTATTTCCAGCGGGGATGCCTTTCCGCGCCCTGCCCGAGTATGCACGAAAGAATGGCACAAATATGTCAGATAGCAACATAAAATTTACATATTTGTTCGTTATAACGGCCAACCGAATCACCGCAAGCAGCAAAAAACAACCCACATTCAGCAAGAAAAAAAATACCGTAATCATGGCACGATTCTCGCACAACGTTAAAAGGTCCACCAACCCACGGCAATCAAGTACCCATGCCGCCCTTAGCCAGGCTCAGGGCGAACAAATAGTCTCATTTCGAAAACACAAGGAGATACCATGCGGCACCGTTTCCTCGCCATGCCCTGCACCACCCTCGGCCTTGCCCTCCTCCCCGGCCTCGCCCTGGCCGCCGACAGCCAATGCGTAGACAGCGGGACCACGGCCTGGATGTTGATCTCCACGGCCCTGGTCTTGCTGATGATCCCCGGCCTGGCCATGTTTTACGGCGGCCTGGTCCGCACCAAAAACGTCTTGGGCACCATGATGCACAGCTTTGTCTGCATGGCGGTGATCGGCGTGCTCTGGGTGATCTGCGGCTACAGCCTCACCTTCGGCAAAAGCATCCTTGGCGGGGTCATCGGCTGGAACCCGGATTATTTTCTGCTGGGCGGAATCGACGAGACCATCACCAACGGGGTGCCGGAGTATGTTCTGGCCATGTTCCAGGGCAAGTTCGCCATCATCACCCCGGCCCTGATCAGCGGCGCCATCGCCGAACGGGTCTACTTCCGGGGCTACATCCTCTTTATCGTCCTCTGGTTCCTGTTTGTCTACAGCCCCCTGTGCCACTGGGTCTGGGCCCCGGACGGCTGGCTGTTCAACGCCGGCGCAGGCGGGGTCATCGATCTGGCCGGCGGCCTGGTCATCCACGTTTCCGCGGGCATCAGCGCCCTGGTCGCCGCCCTGTTCCTCGGCCCGCGGCTGGGGTATCCGAAAACCGCCATGCACCCGAACAACCTGGTCATGACCATGATGGGCGCAGGCCTTCTCTGGGTGGGCTGGTACGGCTTCAATGCCGGCTCCACCGTGCAGAGCGGCCTGGAAACCGCCCGCGCCCTAACGATGACCCAGATCTCCGCGGCAAGCGGGGCCCTGACCTGGCTGATCATCGAGGCCATCGCCTTCAAAAAGGCCACCTCCCTGGGCTTTGTTTCCGGCATCCTCGCCGGCCTGGTGGTGATTACCCCGGCCGCCGGAGTGGTCCAGCCCATCGGCGCCCTCACCCTCGGCGCCGCTTCTTCGCTGGCCTGCTACTTCGCCCTGCTCATGAAGATGCGCCTCGGCTACGATGACTCCCTGGACTGCTTCGGCATCCACGGGGTGGGCAGCGGCCTCGGCGTCCTGCTGCTTTCCTTTTTCATCCGCGATTCCTGGATGGCAAAAGCCTCCGCCGCAGCCGGACGGGTCTGGACCGCCTTCGACCAGTTGCAGGTGCAACTTCTCGGCATGGGGGTAACCATTGCCCTGGCCGCTTCCGCCACCCTTCTGATCTGTGTGGTGGTGGAAAAAACCGTGGGCTTCAGGATCGACCAGCAAGGCGAGTTCGATGGCTTGGACAAATCCCTCCATGGCGAATCCGGCTACGGGATGGCTGATCGCTAAGCCCGCCTGCACGCACAATAAAAAAAGGCCGGACGCCCCATAGCGTTCCGGCCTTTTTTTATTGTGCGTGCTCAGAGACGCAGTTCAGGACAATCTGGAGCGATAATCCTCATAGCCGAAGGAACGCACCACCTCGCTCTCGCCGGTGCGCGAATCGCAGACCACGATGCTGGGCAGCCGCACCCCGTTGAAGGTGGTGGTCTTGACCATGGTGTAATGGGCCATGTCGCCGAACACCAGCCGCTGCCCAATGGCAAGGGGTTCGGGGAAGGAATAGTCGCCGATCACGTCGCCGGCCAGGCAGGAGAGCCCGCCCAGCCGATAAGTATGGGCAAACTCGCCGGGTTCGCCCGCGCCGAAGAGCACCGGCCGGTAGGGCATCTCCAGAACATCGGGCATGTGGGCCGTGGCCGAGGTGTCGAGGATGGCGGTGCTCATCTCGTTTTCCACGATATCCATCACCCGGGTCACCAGCACCCCGATATTGAGGCCGATGGCCTCGCCCGGCTCCAGATAGACCTGCACCCCGTATTTCTCCTGAATCCGGCTGACGGTGGCACATAAGCGGTCGAGGTCGTAGCCCTCCCGGGTGATGTGGTGGCCGCCGCCGAAATTGACCCATTGCATCGTGCCGAGAAACTCGCCGAATTTCTCCTCAAAGGCCGCAACCGTATGCTCCAGGGCATCGGCATCCTGCTCGCAGAGGGCGTGAAAATGCAGCCCCTCGATGCCGTCCAGCAGCTCGGGCCGAAACTGGTCGCGCACCACGCCCAGGCGCGAGAAGCGGCCGCAGGGGTTGTAGAGATCCACACCCACCTCGGAGTACTGCGGGTTGACCCGGATGCCACAGGAAACCTTCTTGCCTGCCCCAGCGACCCGCTCCTTGAAGTGCTGCCACTGGCGGAAGGAGTTGAAGACCAGATGGTCGGCGCAGGCGAGAATTTCAGCGAACTCCTCGTCTCCGTAGGCCGGGGCATAGACATGCACCTCCTTGCCGAACTCCTCCGCCGCCAACCGCGCCTCGGAAAGCGAGCTGGCCGAGGCGCCGTGCAACACCTCCCGAATCTGACCGAAAAGGCTGAACATGGCAAAGCCCTTGAGGGCCAGGAGAATCCGGCAGCCGGTGCGCTGCTGGACCCGGTCGAGAATGGTCAGATTGCGGGCCAGACTGGCCCGGTCGCAGACATAGCTGGGGGTGGGCACTTGGCTCGGGTCGCAGCCGATGTTGATTACTTTATGGCTCATTGGTTCCTTGTCGGTCTCACAACAGTCTGAGCATAGAAAAAAGTGCCCCTGCCCATCCGAAGATAAATCCCGTAACCGTTCAGAAGTGCCGCAGATGCGCGTGTCAATTGTCGGCAGAAGTGTCCGACAAAGAGGCCTGTACGCTATACATACGGTATGCGGACCAGGCCGATGACAAAGCAGATGCGGTGCTACTGAACGGTTATCAGACCATGACCTTTTCCAGCCAGGGCAGGCCGTGGATATTGAGCTTCTCCATGAAGGGATCGGGGTCCAGCTCCTCCATGTTGAAGACCCCCGCGCCCCGCCACTTGCCGGTGAGCATCATCATCGCCCCGATCATGGCCGGCACGCCGGTGGTGTAGGAGATGGCCTGGGAGCCCACCTCGCGGTAGCATTCCTCGTGGTCGCAGACATTGTAGATGAACATCTTCCGGTGCTTGCCGTTCTTGACCCCCTCGATCTCGCAGCCGATGCAGGTTTTCCCCTTGGTCCGCGAACCGAGGGAGGCGGGGTCGGGCAGCAGCGCCTTCAGAAACTGGAGGGGGATGATCTCGCGCCCCTCGAACAGCACCGGCTCGATTCCGGTCATGCCCACATTCCGCAGGACCTCAAGATGCTTGAGGTAGTTGTCGGAAAAGGTCATCCAGAAACGGATGCGCTTGAGCCCCTTGAGGTTCTTGGCCAGGGATTCCAGCTCCTCGTGATACATGAGATAGGCGTTCTTGGGGCCGAGCACCGGGAAATCGTAGCTTTGTTTCACCGAAAGCGGCTCGGTCTCGACCCACCCCCCGTTCTCCCAGTACTTGCCGCGGGCCGTGACCTCGCGGATATTGATCTCGGGGTTGAAGTTGGTGGCAAAGGGGTGGCCGTGGTCCCCGGCATTGGCGTCGAGGATGTCCACATAATGGATCTCGTCGAAATGGTGCTTGGCCGCATGGGCGCAGTAGACATTGGTGACCCCCGGATCAAAGCCGCTGCCCAAGAGGGCCATGAGCCCTTTTGCCTTGAAGCGCTCCTGGTAGTCCCACTGCCATTTGTAGCAAAATTTCGCCTCGTCCGGCGGCTCGTAGTTGGCGGTATCCAGATAATCGACCCCCGTTTCCAGGCAGGCATCCATGATGTGCAGATCCTGGTAGGGCAGGGCCACGTTGATCACCAGCTTCGGCTGCACCCTCTTGATCAAGGCCACGGTCTCGGCAACATTGTCGGCATCGACCTGGGCGATCTCGATGTCGCGACCGGTCCGTTCCTTGACGGATTTCCGGATATTCTCGCAACGGGCAAGGGTCCGGCTGGCAAGACAGATCCCGGAAAAAACCTCCGGTACCTGTGCGCATTTATGGACCACCACACTGCCGACCCCTCCGGCCCCGATTATCAATACCTTACTCATGGGATTTTCTCCTTTCTCATGGCTTTGCCATACTCCGGCGCAAGCCGAAAAAAAATCTTTCACCTGGATCCAGCCACTATAACTGAAACCCTCCTCTTTTGCACCTGCCGGGCTGGGTTATAGGCAAAAAAAAACAGTCAACCGGGGCCTGGAAAGATTACGAAGAAGTTGATGCGACATAGTTGTTGAAATCGCAACAAGCCGCGATTACAACGGTGGCCGCTTACACCATTTGATTTGTGTCACTGACCTGTGACCTTTTTTCATTTTTGCGAATGCATCCTGGTTGACAAGGCAAAAAGGAAGGTGTATATCTTGCCACGACATAAAGAGACGGGCCGTTAGCTCAACTGGTAGAGCAAGTGACTCTTAATCACTAGGTTTGGGGTTCGAGCCCCCGACGGCCCACCATCTTTTTTCATGAAACCCACGGCGAACCACTCAGCCAACGTGTTCGCCCGCCCCGCCTTTTTCCATGACCGTTCATCCTGCTCCTGCCCGAAAAAGTTTCTCAAACGGTCCGGACCGGCATATTTTCTCGAAGGTTCCCTGCGGAAAAATCTTTTGCCTTCTCCCCCAAACATGCCATGGCTCCAAGGCAACCATCCGCAACTCCGTCATAAACTCATCATCTCCGCTGAGAGGGTATTTTGGTAAGAAAAATCATCAATCGCTTCCGTGACAAACTGAAAAAAATCATCACCGGTCGGAAAAAGCACAGCGACCTTGCCGTTACCCCGCAAGAGACGCAGCATCCCGCCCCGCGCCGGGGCAAAAAAAAGGAGCCCAAGCCGCCCCATATCCCGGAGAATCTCCGGCCGCAGGCAGCGCTCCCCGAGACCGACCCCACCCCGCCCTGGGATGCCTCACAGTTTCTGGTTCCCAAGGTCGAGGGCAAAACCCGCTTCCACGACCTTGACCTGCCCAGCGAGATCATGCATGCCATCTCCGATCTGGGCTTCTCCTATTGCACCCCCATCCAGGCCCAGATTCTGCCCCACACCCTGACCGGCAAGGACGCCACCGGCAAGGCCCAGACCGGCACCGGCAAGACGGCCGCCTTCCTGGCCACCATCTTCACCAGGCTGCTGCGCACCACACCCCCCGGCAAACGGCGGCACGGCTCGCCCCGCGCCCTGATCCTGGCCCCGACCCGCGAACTGGTCCTCCAGATTGTCGAGGACGCCCGCGAGCTTACCAAGCACTGCAACGTCACCACCGTAGCGATCCTGGGCGGCATGGACTATCAAAAGCAGCAGCGCCAGGTCACCGGCCAGCAGGTTGACATCGTCGTCGCCACCCCGGGCCGGCTGCTGGATTTCAAGCGCCAGCAGTACGTCCACCTCGATCAGGTGGAGATTCTGGTCATCGACGAGGCGGACCGCATGCTGGACATGGGCTTTATCCCGGATGTCCGCCAGATCGTCCATTCCACTCCCAACAAGGACAAACGCCAGACCCTGCTTTTTTCCGCCACCCTGACCCCCCAGGTCATCAGTCTCGCCTCGCAGTGGACCACGAACCCGGTAACGGTGGAGATCGAGCCGGAGCAGGTTGTCACGGATACCGTGGATCAGCTGGTCTACCTGGTCAGCAGCCGGGAAAAATTCGCCCTGCTCTACAACATCATCATCCGGCAGAACCTGGAGCGGGTGATGATCTTCTGCAACCGCAAGGACGAAACCCGCCATCTCGCCGAAAAACTGGCCCGCTACGACATCCAGTGCGCCATCCTCTCCGGCGACATTCCCCAGCATACCCGCACCAAGACCCTGGAAAACTTCCGGGGCGGCAAGCTGCGGGTGCTGGTGGCCACCGATGTGGCCGGTCGGGGCATCCACGTGGACGGGGTGAGCCATGTCATCAACTACACCCTGCCCCACGACCCCGAGGACTATGTGCACCGCATCGGCCGGACCGGCCGGGCCGGCGCCCTGGGCACCTCGGTGAGCTTTGCCGACGAGAGCGATTCCTTCCAGTTGCCCGATATCGAGGAATTCATCGGGGCCAAGCTGCCCTGCATCCAGCCCGACCCGGAGTGGCTGTCAACTCCCCCCCCTTCCAGGCCCGCCCCCAAAAGAGAGCCGTCTTCGGCGCCCCACGGACGCCCCAGCGGCAGCAGGCCCCGCCCCGGCGGAAGAAGGCCGCCCTCACGCTCGCCGAGATCCAATTCCTCACGCTAATCCTATGGCCACTATTACCTTAAAGGATATCGGCCTGAGCTTCGGCGGTCTGCCCCTGCTCAACGGCATCGATTTGCAGATTGAGCCCGGCGAACGCCTCTGCCTGGTAGGCCGCAACGGCGAAGGCAAATCCTCGCTCATGAAGATCTTGTCCGGGGAACTCGAACCGGACCGGGGCGAGATCACCCGCCAAAAAGGGCTGCGCGTTGCCCGGCTCACCCAGGAAGTGCCCGCCGATCTGACCGGCACCGTCTACGAGGTGGTGGCCGGAGGGTTGGGCGAGATGTTCGCCCTGCTTGCCCGCTACCACGCGGTGAGCCATCTGCTCCAGACCGACCACTCCGAGGCGGTCCTGGCCGAACTGGAAGAGGCCCAGCATGCCCTGGATGCCGCGGACGGCTGGCAGGCCCAGCAGCGGGTGGACACAGTTCTTTCCCGGCTGCAGCTCCCGGCGGACCAGGAGTTCACCACCCTTTCCGGCGGACTCAAACGGCGGGTGCTCCTGGCCCGGGCCCTGGTCAGCGAACCGGACCTGCTGCTGCTGGACGAGCCCACCAACCATCTGGACATCGAGGCCATCAACTGGCTGGAGGAGTTTCTCCTCGGTTTTTCCTCCACCCTGCTCTTTGTCACCCATGACCGGATGCTGCTCCAGAAAATCGCCACCCGGATCGTGGAGCTGGACCGCGGACGGCTCACCAGCTGGCCCGGCAACTTTGCCACCTATCTCCAGCGCAAGCAGGAAGCCCTGGATGCCGAAGCGAGCCAGAGCCATAAATTCGACAAGAAGCTGGCCCAGGAAGAAACCTGGATCCGGCAGGGGATCAAGGCCCGCCGCACCCGCAACGAAGGGAGGGTCCGGGCGCTGATCGACCTGCGCAAGGAACGCTCCGAACGCCGCACCCAGACCGGCAAGGCCCGCATTCAGATGCAGGACGCCGACCGCTCCGGCAAGCTGGTGGCCTCGCTCAAGGATGTCTCGTTTTATTACGACTTCGCCCCCATCATCAAGAATCTCACCGCCACCATCATGCGCGGCGACAAGGTGGGGATCATCGGCCCCAACGGGGTGGGCAAGTCCACCCTGCTCAAGCTCCTCCTCGGCCAACTTCAGCCCACGGAAGGCACCATCTCCCTGGGCACCCGCATCGAGTCCTGCTATTTCGACCAGAACCGGGAACAGCTCGACCCGGAAAAAACCGTGGCCGACAACGTGACCGACGGCGGGGACACCGTGATGGTGGGCGGGCAGCCCCGCCATATCATCAGCTACCTGCAGGATTTCCTCTTTGCCCCGGACCGGACCCGTTCGCCGGTGCGCGTTCTCTCCGGCGGGGAAAAAAACCGCCTCCTCCTGGCCAAGCTGTTCACCCAGCCCTTCAACGTGCTGGTGATGGACGAGCCCACCAACGATCTCGACGTGGAGACCCTGGAGTTGCTGGAAGAGCTGCTGCTGGATTTCGAGGGAACCCTGCTGCTGGTCAGCCATGACCGGGCCTTTCTGAACAACGTGGTCACCTCGACCCTGGTTTTTGAGGGCGAAGGCAGAGTGGAGGAATACGCCGGCGGCTACGACGACTGGCTCCTGCAGCGGCCCCAACCCCAAGCCCCGTCACCGGCGGCCAAGACCGAGAAAGGCAGCAAAAAAGAACCGGCCCAAAAAGCTGCGCACCGGAAGCTCTCCTACAAGGAAGAACGGGAGCTTGAGGCGTTGCCCAAGCGGCTTGAGGACATGGAAAAGGAAAAAGAAGAGCTGCACTGGCAGCTGGCTGATCCGACCCTGTATCAAAAGGACGGCACCGCCATTCCCAAGACCCAGAAACGGCTGGAAGAACTGGAGCAGGAGCTGAAAAAAGCCTATGGCCGCTGGGAAGCGCTTGAGGCGGTAAAGGCCGGCGAGGCGTAAGAGCCAACCTATATAAAAGCGGCAATAATTATGCTGGATGTAGGAGCGGCTTTAGCCGCGAAACCAAAAGACATCGCGGCTAAAGCCGCTCCTACCGAAAATGTCTTTTGGAACTGGAAAGGGTCATGCCGATGAAGATCATCCTCATCGCCGCCATGGCCAAAAACCGGGTGATCGGCAGGGACAACGCCATCCCCTGGCACATCCCCGGCGAGCAGCAGCGCTTCAAGGCCCTGACCATGGGCCACACCCTGATCATGGGGCGCAAAACCTTCGAGTCCATCGGTCGTGCCCTGCCCGGCCGAAAAACCGTGATCATCAGCCGCAATCCCGAGTACCAAGCCAAAGGCTGCCTGGCGGCCCAAAGCCTGACCGCAGCCATTGCCCTCTGCCCTGAAACGGAAATGATCTTCATTGCCGGAGGCGGCGAGATTTACCGGGAGGGGCTGAATCTGGCCGAGGCCATCTATCTCACCGTGCTTGACCGCGAGATGGAAGGAGATATCCTCTTCCCCGAGTTTACTCCTCAGCAATTCCACAAGCTCTCGGAAGAACGGGTGGCAGGACCGGAGCCTTACACCTTCACCGTTTTTACCCGCCCCTGACCTGTTCTTCAGCGCCCCTCCACCTTGATGCAATCGCCGTGGAACATCTCCGCCCAATCTCCGAAATTTCACATATTGCTTCGGTGGTTAAATATCTAAATCGTCATTCCCGCGAAGGCGGGAATCCAGAGGGGTGGATGCCCGACTAAAGCATTCGGGCATGACGTATTTAATCGCCGGGTCAACAAAAAAACCCAGGCTGCCGATGATGACTCGGCAACCTGGGTTTTTCATTTTCACAAAGCCCAATCTCAGACCCGGGTCAGATGGCGGTACTTGATCCGGTGGGGCTGGTTGGCGGCATCGCCCAACCGGGCCTTGCGGTCGGCCTCGTATTCGGAGTAGTTGCCGTCGAACCAGAGCACCTGGGAATCCCCCTCAAAGGCGAGGATATGGGTGGCGATCCGATCGAGGAACCAGCGATCATGGCTGATGACCACGGCGCAGCCGCCGAAGTTTTCCAGCGCCTCTTCGAGAGCCCGCAGGGCGCTGATATCCAGGTCGTTGGTGGGCTCGTCCAGCAGGATGACGTTGGCCCCTTCCTTGAGCATCCGGGCCAGATGCACCCGGTTGCGCTGGCCGCCGGAGAGAAGCCCCACTTTTTTCTGCTGATCGGTGCCGGAGAAGTTGAACCTGCCCACATAGGCCCGGGAGTTCACCTCGCGGTCACCCATGGTGATGGTTTCCTGGCCTTCGCTGATGGCCTGCCAGATCGTCTGCTCCGGGT
>DASWIU010000238.1:0-2004 GCA_036397515.1 Desulfurivibrionaceae bacterium
GCCGTGGTGGCCGACGAGGTGCGCAACCTGGCCATGCGGGCGGCGGAGGCGGCCAAGAACACCTCCAACCTCATCGAGGGCACGGTGCAGAAGGTCAACACCGGCAGCGCCCTGGTCAAGGAAACCAGCGAATCCTTCAATACCGCCGCCGAATCCACCACCCGGATCGGCACCATTATCAGCGAGATAGCCGGATCGGCAAGCCAGCAGGCAGGCGCCGTCACCCAAGTCACCAAGGCCATCCACGAGATCGACACCGTGACCCAGAGCAACGCGGCGGCAGCGGAAGAATCCGCCTCTGCCTCCGAGGAGTTGAACGCCCAGGCGGAGATGATGAAGGGTTCGGTGGGGAATCTGCTGGAAATGGTGGGCGGCGCGGAAACTCCGGCAAAGGCACAGCCGGACAGAAAAACATTGAGACGCCCCCCCACTTCGGCCCAGGCCAACGCCAAAAAGCTGGCACCCCCGGCGAGAAAGGCGCTCCCCCCCGCGGCGAATACCCCACCGGCAAAGGGCACAAAGCCCGAGGATATCATCCCCATGGGCGACGACTTTGAAGATTTTTGATTTTTTTGAAAAAAATGGGAACTTTTATAGCACAGGGAACGTCTTTATAGCATAGGCAACGTGAAAACCGAGAAATCTCCTCTCCTTGGTTTCTTTTTCACCTTGTTTCTTCTCCCCCTCTCTTCCTCGCCGCCACAAGCGGCACTCAGAGGCCATTTCCTCCCCTCCGGAAATGGCCTCTGTTTTTTTTCTCGGCCTGCCCGATTGCTTTTTCTCCCCCAATATTGAGAGCATCGCTGTTGTTGGAATCCGTCACGGTTGGCCGCCCTCCGGAAAAATATTTTTTCTACTTGATAAATATTCCCAAAAAGTACTATCCTGCTTGCAGACACAGTTTTTTCGTCAAGACGACGAACACTCAAACAGGAGGCAACAATGGCGCTTTTGACTTGGCAGGACAAATATTCCGTGGGTATCCGGCAAATCGATGACCAGCACAAACAACTCATCTCCATGATCAACGAACTCAACGATGCCATGCTGGCAGGCAAAGGCAAGGATGTCCTGATGACGGTATTGAACAAGCTGGCCAACTACTGCGTGAGCCATTTCGCCGTCGAGGAAAAACTGTTCGACACCCATGCCTACCCGGAAACCGCCGACCACATAGACAAACATCAGAAGATGACCGCCAAGGTCAAGGCACTCATCAGCGAGGTGCAGAGCGGCAAAAGTACGGTGAGCATCGAGGTGATGAACTTCCTCAAGAACTGGCTGGACAAACACATCATGGAAACGGACCAGAAATACGGCCCTTACCTGAACAGCAAGGGCATCAAGTAAGCGATTTCAGGCCAGGCCCGGGGGAGCGGCGCCGCTCCCCCGGGCTCCTTCCCCACCCCCATTTCAGGAGCCCCCCATGAACTGCCGGGTAAACATCGACACATACCGCTGCAACAGCTGCGAAACCTGCGTGGTCATCTGCCCGGAGGTCTTCCGGATGAACCCGGCCCTGGAAAAAGCGGAATCCATCTCCGACACCGTAGCGTGCAGCGAGTCTCTGGACCGGGCCGCGGCCATGTGCCCGGAAAAATGCATCGAGATTGAGCACCTCTGATTCAACTCCCCTGCTGTTCTCCTGATCCAGCTTTTCTCCCCATTTTATTTTTGCATCTGGCTTTATCGTTGTGATAGGCTGACCATAGTGCGTCATTGCCCCGGCGAATGACTCGCCGGAAAGCCCTACCCACCCCAACCATCGGAGAACACGATCATGAAGAAAGCTTTTGCTTCAACCCTCGCTGCGGTCATGCTGCTTGGCATGATGCTGACCTCTGCCTCCGCGGCGGAGATCAAATGCTGGTTTTCGCCCGACTGGAGCAGCAAGGCGCAACAGGCGCAGGATATCACCAAGGCCCTTTCCGACAAAACCGGGCTCACCATTAAACCCCAGATCGCCAGAAGCTATCCGGAAATCATAAAGGCCTTTTCCACCCC
>DASWIU010000239.1:0-2742 GCA_036397515.1 Desulfurivibrionaceae bacterium
GTAATCCTCCTCGGCGTAAAGCCGGATACAGACCCCCGGCCCCACCCGGCCGCAGCGGCCCTTGCGCTGGTCGCAGCTCGCCCGGGAGATCGCGACAATGGGCAGCTTGCTGGTCCGGGCTCGGACATTGTAGCTCGCCAAGCGGGCCAGGCCGGTATCGACCACATAGCGGACGCCGGGCACGGTGATGGAGGTTTCCGCCACGTTGGTGGCCACCACGATCTTCCTCCCCGTTACCGGCTGAAAGATCTTTTTCTGATCGCCGGGCGACAGCCTGCCGAACAGAGGCAGCACCACCGAGGCGATTTTGCCCCGCCCCTTGCCCAACCTGGCCTGCAGCGTTTCCACGGTCTCCAGGATATCCCGCTCACTGGGCATAAAGACCAGAATGTCGCCCTGCCCTTCCTGCTCATGCAGGTCGCAAACCGCCTCCACGGCCTGGTCCACATAGCTCTGCTCCCCTTCCTCCTCCTTTTTCAGATCCAGGGGCTGATAGCGGACCTCCACCGGATAGGTCCGGCCCGAGACCTCGATCACCGGGGCATTGCCGAAATGCTTGGCAAAGCGGGAGGTGTCGATGGTGGCCGAGGTGATCAGTACCGAAAGATCCGGCCGGCGGGTCAGGAGCTGCTTGAGCAACCCGATGAGAAAATCGATATTGAGGCTCCGCTCGTGGGCCTCGTCGATGATGATCGTGTCGTAGGCGGAAAGATTGGAGTCGTGGTGCGCCTCGGCCAGCAGGATGCCGTCGGTCATGAACTTGAGCCGGGTATTGCGGCTGGTCTGATCCTTGAAGCGGATCTTGTAGCCCACCAGCGCAGCCTGGTCGCCAAGCTCCTCGGCAACCCGTTCGGCCACGGCAATGGCCGCGATCCGCCGGGGCTGGGTGCAGCCGATCCGCTTGCGCCCGCCGCGTCCGGCCTCAAGGCACATCTTGGGCAGCTGGGTGGTTTTGCCGGAACCGGTGTCCCCGGCAACGATCACCACCTGGCTGGCGCGGATCGCCTGGACAATCTCCTGCCGATGGGCCACAATGGGCAACTCGGCAGGGTAGTGCAGATTCACGTTATTTTCCCTGGTCACTGGGGGCTTGTTCCTTTGTTTTCCCACGCCGGACACTGGCTTGGCATACGGTGCCCGCGGCACAGGCACCGTGGTCGGAGAAATATTTTTTACTTTTCTTCAAGAAGAATGCTGAACAGTCCGAAAATAATGTAGAATTTTTAAAATTCCGAAAGTACAATACTCTCCAGTCTTGTAAAAGACGACAGTAGCATGACCCAGCAGTGCAACAATAATACAAATTTTTTCCTAAAAGCGCAGGAAAGAACTCGACCATACAGGCAAGACAAACGAACACCGGCAACAAACCGACAGGCTTATGGGGCAAAACCCGCTATCAGGCGAGGAAGAGAGGACAAGGAGGAAAAGGATGACGGAACAAATGGGAAACATCGATAATGCCATTGAAGCATCGCAAAAAACCGTAGTCTCCCGCGAAAAGGAGACCGGCGAGGATGCCGAACGCCCCAAGGGCCCGGTGGGCCTTGATATCGGCACCAGCCATATCGTCATGGCCCAGAACAAGGGCAAGAACATCCACACCATCAAGCAGCTCAACGCCTTCTTCACCATTCCCTATTCAAAATTCACCAAGAAGATCCTGGTGGACAACGAGGTGACTTTTTTTGAGAAGGCCGACATGTTTTACATCCTCGGCTACTCGGCCGAGAATTTCGCCAACATGTTCAACACCAACACCCGGCGCACCATGGAAAAAGGTCTGCTCTCCGCCCGCGAGGACGAAGGGATCAACGTGCTCCAGGCCATCATCGGCACCCTGATCAAGCGGCCCAAGAATCCGGGCGAGGTCATCTGCTTCAGCATGCCGGGCACCCCGGTGGACAGCGGCCAGTCCGTGGTCTACCACGAATCGATCATCAAGATGTACCTGGCCACCCTGGGCTACAACCCCATCTCCATCAACGAGGGGCTGGCCACGGTCATGGCCGAGCTGGCGGAAGACAACTTCACCGGCATCGGCATCAGCATGGGCGGCGGCATGTGCAACATCTGCCTGGCCTATCTCTCCGTGCCGGTCATCACCTACAGCATCCAGAAAGGCGGCGACTACATCGACCAGATGGTCGGGATCTCGGTGGGCGAACCGGCCACCAAGGTCAAAACCATCAAAGAAAGCACCTTCCGGCTGGCCAAGCCCCCGAAGAACCGGGTGGAAACCGCCCTGCAGATTTATTACGATGATTTGATCCACACCCTGCTCCACAGCCTCCAGGATGTGCTCCACTCTTCCGACAAGATTCCGAAGATCGCCAAGCCGATCCCCATCGTGCTGGCAGGCGGCACCGCCCTGCCCACCGGCTTCAAGGAGCACTTCGAAAAGGCGCTGAAGGATTTCAACCTGCCCATCGAGATCTCCGAGGTCAGGATTGCCGAAGATCCCCTCAACACCACGGCCAAGGGCGCCATGGTCATGGCGCTTTCCGAAGAGATCTAGCGCCCGGTACAAAGAGAATCCCCAAAGGGGCGCGGCCGATTGGCCGCGCCCCTTTTTTTGGTTCATCCGGGAATTCCTGGGAAAGTGGCGAGACCTTTTTGCGGTTCTCTTTTCTTCTTTTGCGTGCCCAAAAGAAGAAACAAGAAAAAGGCACCCCAGCCAGTCCTGGCCCTGCGGGCTGCCCTTACTTCTCGCCGAGGGCGGGACGCGGAAAAACTCGGGCT
>DASWIU010000240.1:0-3339 GCA_036397515.1 Desulfurivibrionaceae bacterium
AAGGTCGGCTCAGGCGGCTACCGGGGCAGTGATGCCCACGGCATTCACTGGCATGTCGCCCCGGAAAACAAGATAACCTATACCCACACCGATAGGGAGCGGGAGAAGATCAGCGAGGTGACCCTCTCCAAGCCGGACGGCACCCAGGTTGTTTTCACCAAAGAGGCGGAAATGACCGCCGGGCCTGCCGGAGAAGTCCGGACCATGGACTGCATCGACTGCCACAATCGCCCGACCCATATCTACCTCTCCCCGGATGAAGCCCTGGATCAGAAACTGCTGCACGGGGATATCCCGGTTTCCCTTCCCTACATCAAGAAAAACGCCATGGAGTTGGTCACGAAGGCCTACGCCAGCCATGATGAGGCCAAAAACGTTATCGCCACCGAACTCCGGGCCCGGTACCGCAAGGATTATCCCGGAATGGTGAACAACAACATGCCCCTCCTGGAAAAGGCCATCGCCGGTACCCAGGCGGCCTACGTGGAAAATGTTTTCCCGGAGATGAAAATCGAGTGGAACACCTACCGAAGTTTCCTTGGTCACAAGGATGAATCAGGCTGTTTCCGCTGCCATGATGACAGCCACGAAACCAAGGCCGGGGAGACCATCTCCATGGACTGTGACACCTGCCATGTCATTCTGGCCGAGGACGAGGAGGCCCCCAAGGTTCTGAAAACCCTGCGCGGCCTGTAGGAGATGTGTTATGGTGGAGGAGGCCCGCCCTTGCCGGGCAGGCCTTCTCCATCCTCTGTTCACGAGAGAACGATCCACCAAAACGGATACGCACGGAGCAACAGATGACACTTGATAACAGCGAACCGATTTACCCGATCAGTGTGGCGGCAAAACTTCTTTCCGTTCATCCGCGAACCTTGCGGATCTACGAAGAAGAGAACCTGATCAAGCCCGCCCGGCAAGGCAACAAGCGTTATTTCTCGAACAACGACATCGAGTGGATCACCTGCCTGCGCACCCTTATCCACGAAAAGGGCATCAGCATCCCCGGCATCAAGATGCTGCTGGAACTCACCCCCTGCTGGGAAATCACCAAATGCCCCCCCGAAAAAAGAGACCGCTGCTCGGCCTATATCGACCGGACCATCCCCTGCTGGCAGCGGGCCAGCACCGCCTGCGCCAAGGACTTTGCCCAGTGCGACAACTGCGAGGTCTATATCCGGGCCATGAAGCAGGTCAAGGAACTGGCGGCAACCGGCGACTCTCCAAAGCCGGTAAAGACCGGCGGGCAGAAACCGCCAGCAGCGGAAAAATAGGGCGCAGGCTGTTTGCCGCCCGTTTGCCACTTTCGCCGGCATGACCGGCCCTGCCTGGGGGAGGACTTTTCCAAGAACCCCGCCTGCCCCTACCCCTTCCAATTTCTGACAAAATCAAACAGGGTGCGCACCGCGATGCCGGAAGGCCCCTTGGGGATATAGGATTTTTCGGTGAAATCCCAGGCCGTGCCGGCAATATCCAGATGGGCCCAGGGGGTCTCCCCGACAAACTCCTTGAGGAAAGCGGCGGCGGTAATGGTGCCGCCGTCCTTTTTGCCGACGTTTTTGAGATCGGCTATCTCGGACTTGAGCTGTTTGGTGTACTCCGGGTCCAGGGGCAGCCGCCAGAGAGGTTCGCCGCTGCGATCCCCCGCGGCAAGGAGCCGGTCGCACAAGGCATCGTTGTTGGACAACAGGCCGGTGCGGTGATGGCCAAGGCCGATGATGACGGCGCCGGTCAGGGTGGCAACGTCGATGACCATGTCCGGCTTGTATTTTTTGATGCCGTAAGCCAGGGCATCGGCCAGAATAAGACGGCCCTCGGCATCGGTGTTGACCACCTCCACGGTTTTGCCGCCGTACTGGGTGATCACATCCCCTGGTTTCAGGGCGGCCGGGCCGGGCAGATTCTCCGTGGCCGGGACAATGGCCACCAGGTTCAAGCCTTTGAGTTTCGCCTGGGCAACCGCCTGCATGGCGCAGAGAACCGCGGCCCCCCCGCACATATCGTACTTCATCTCTTCCATGCCGGCGCTGGGCTTGAGCGAGATGCCGCCGGAATCAAAGGTGAGTCCCTTGCCCACCAACAGCAGGGTCGGGGCGCTTGGCCTTACCGCATACTCAAGGATTATCATTTCCGGGGGGCAGGACGAACCCTGATTGACGGCAAGAATCCCGCCCAGGCCAAGCTTTTTTAGCCGGGCCTGATCCAGGACCGTACACGCCATCCCGTGGGTCGCGGCCAACTGTCTGCCATATTCGGAAAAATGGGCCGGCGTCCAGTGACTGGCCGGTTCATTGGCCATGTCCCGAGCCTGACAGGCAGACTGGGCGCCGATTTCCCCCAGCTTCAGCGCCTTGTCCAGCCCCTTGTGACTAACGGCATACAGGGCAGCCTGCCGCAACATCCCTGCCGAATCCTCCGGGTCGCTTTTCGTTTTGTATTTCTTAAATCGGTAGGCACCCAACACCAGGCCTTCGGACACCCCCTCGACCATCTCGGCCGGGTCACAAGCCAGGTCCGGCACAACAAGCAATAGCTCCCGGGCCTTGCTCTTCATGGCCAGGGAGGCGATGGTCCCGCCCGCCTTGCGAAACAACTCACGGCTCAGCGCCTCCTTGCCCAAGCCGACCACCAGTATCCGCTTCGCAGGGGATATCCCCTGGCGCTCCTTTTCCGGATAAAAAAGCAGGTGTTCTCCCTCTTTTCCTAAAAAATCCCCGAGCGCATGCACCCGCCGGACAACGGCATCGACCTCCGCATTGCCGCAACGGGGAGAACCCTTGCCCGGCTGGCGCACCAAATAGACGAGAAGATCGCCGCCGTAGCCGGCGGGGCCAACCTTACTGAACTGCAACATGAATGTATTCCTCAATGCGTAGTGTTCGAAGGGGAAAAGGCAACAGGCCCGTAAAACAAAATCAAACCTGATTAGCACTGATCTTCCGCAATAAGCCCGTCATCCCCGAGCGTCTTTGTCGGGGATCCATGATTTCGGTCCGTTAGAAACTGGATTCCCGACTAGAAGCGTTTCGGGAATGACATTTTAAGTGCTCCGCGGAAGATTAACGCTAATCAGGAAATCAAATAGTGAGTCACCACCGGCAAAGCCGGTGGCTTATTGGGAGCGCCTCAAAGGCGCCGACAAAACCGTGAGCCGCCCAAACCGGCAACACTATTTGCCTCCCCCTTTAACAAAGGGGGGAATAAAAACGCTCCATTCACGGGAACAGCCTGAACACGATTACAGTAAAGGTCAAACCTTTACGAGTCCCCCCGCAGAGCCGGGGGTTTACCTTACGGAAATTACAAAGCAACAACCGTTGTAATCGCGGCTTGTTGCGA
>DASWIU010000241.1:0-5392 GCA_036397515.1 Desulfurivibrionaceae bacterium
CTAGGGAGAGGGGGAACTCGTTGTAGAATCGACGCGTGCAGTTACCCTCTCCCCCGCCCCTCTCCCGCAAGCGGGCGAGGGGAGCAAAGTTTGAAGCTCGTTTTGCAAAAATCTCGACAATATCGCGCCGCACGGTGGCTGCGGAGAAATGAAGGAGAAGAAAGAGATGATACGGACAGCGGAAGAATTGCAGATTGCCTGCGCAGCCATTGAGCCTGCCAGCAAGGAGGTCATGGCCCAGGCCCAGGCCAAGCTCAATAACCTGACCAAGCCCCTGGGCAGCCTCGGCAAGCTGGAGATGCTGGCGGCCAGAACCTGTGCCATGCGGAGAACCATTGGAGCCAAGGTGGAGAAGAAGATCATCCTGACCTTTGCCGGGGACCACGGCGTGGTGGCCGAGGGGATCAGTGCTTTCCCCCAGGAGGTCACCCCGCAGATGGTTCTCAATTTCCTGGGCGGCGGCGCAGGAGTCAATGTGCTGGCCCGCCATGTGGGGGCCGAGATGCGGGTGATCGATGTGGGCGTGGCCGTGCCGATCGAGGCCGAGGGGTTGCGGCAATGCAAGATCCGGCCCGGAACCGCCAACATGGCCAAGGGTCCGGCCATGAGCATCGACGAGGCGGTGGCTGCTATCGGAGTCGGCATGGCCATGGCCCGCGAGGCCGTTGAGGATGGGGCCGAGATTCTGGGCACCGGCGACATGGGCATCGGCAACACCACCCCGTCCGCCGCGCTCTTTGCCGCCCTGCTGCCCGCCAAGGTATCCGATGTGACGGGTCGGGGCACCGGCATCGACGATGCCATGCTCCAACACAAGATCGCGGTGATCGAGCAGTCCCTAGCCGTGAATCGGGAGCGGCTGGCTTCTCCCTTGGGGGCGCTGGCAGCAGTGGGCGGCCTGGAGATCGCCGCCATTTGCGGTTGTATTCTGGAAGCTGCTCGGAGCAGGATTCCGGTGGTGGTGGACGGCTTTATCTCCAGCGCCGGGGCCCTGGTCGCCCAGCGCCTTGCCCCCCATGTTCTGGACTACTGTTTCTTCAGCCACATGTCGGCGGAGCAGGGCCACAAAATCTTTTTTGAGAAGATGGATTTGAGCCCCCTGCTGCACCTCGATCTGCGGCTGGGCGAGGGAACCGGCGCGGCCTTGACCATGAATCTGGTGGAAGCGGGGCTTAAAATCATGAACGAGATGGCCACCTTTGGCGAGGCCGGAGTGAGCGAGGCGTAAATGTCCAGCAGCACCACATCTGCTTTGTCATCGGCCTGCTCATGTGCAATAGCCACTTCGCAGACCTCTTCCGCGCATCTGCGGCACTGCTGAACATTTACATTTTGTGGATTTTGTCCAATTCCGGCATCAAGCTGGATAATTACAACGAGGCAGATTGAAGCCCATGCTGCTGGCCGCAAAGATCGCCATCGCCTTTCTCACCGTCCTGCCTATCCGGCTGCCTGCGGAGCTATCTGCCGACGGGTTGAAGCGGAGTGGGGCATTTTTTCCGTTGGCCGGCTGGTTGATTGGCGGGTTTCTGGCCGGTTTTGCCTGGATATGTGTCCGGGCCGGCCTTCCTTCGCTGGTAAGCGCGGTGTTGCTGGTGGCCTTTGGCGCCTGGCTGACCAGGGGGCTGCACCTCGATGGGTTGGCTGATCTGCTGGATGGCCTGGGCGGCGGGCAGACCCCTGAGCGCAGGTTGGCGATCATGAAGGATTCGGCCATCGGCGCTTTTGGGGTGATCGGGCTGGTTGTGCTGCTTGTCCTCAAGGTTGCCTGTCTTGCCTCACTTCTGGCCAACAACGAGGAGCCCCTTTTCTTTGCCCTGTTCGCCGCGCCAGTGGCGGCCCGCTGGGCCATGGCCACCCTGGCCTGTGGCGTGCAATACCCGCGGGCCAGCGGTACTGGCCACGCCTTTGTCGGCAAGGTTGGCCTGGGGGAACTGGCGCTGGGCGGTCTCATGCTGGCGCCGCTCATCTGGTGGAACTGGTCGGCTGGCTTGATTATTCTTGGGGCTGCAATGCTGCCCGTCGTATGGCTTCGGTTCAAAGCGAGCAAGGCACTGGGCGGCGTGACCGGGGATGTGTTGGGTGCTTCCTGTGAGCTGGGGGAGGTCTGTGGTTGGCTGGCTGCGATGGTGCTGCTTATTGCCTGAGCATGCGAACGCAGAGATTACGAAAAAAAAACTCGCCGGGAACGATTTGGTCTCCAATATTTCCGACCGACATCAATCCGGATGGCGGTCAGGGCCTTAATGTTGATGTGTGCTTGGATACTACTCCCCGTGTCCGGCAAGATTGTCCGGTTTCTTCATGGCGTGCTTTTCCGTGAGATTGACGATTGCTCCATCCTTCCAGATATAGCAGGGTGTTTTGGTCTTGCGGGCAAGGGCAAGGGCAGCCTTTGCCGCTCGCTTGATGGCTGCATCAACATCGGCAAATTCGTCGTTCTCGGCGGGTTCAGTTCTTTTGCTCATGTACGTTCTCCTCGTTTGACAACTTTCGGGATAGTGCCTGAGTTGTCATACAATGTCCAGGCGTCAACTGCCTGCTTGTAGACCTCGTGGAAATTTTTCAGGCCGGAAAGAAAGCGGCGGCGTATGTCGGCCTCGGCCACATTGTGCCCACCTTGGGCAACCCGTGCCGCAACGCGGGCAACCGCCATATCCGGCGAAGGCAGGCACAGAAAAACCAGCAGCACATGGTATCCCTGGTCGCGGCATTCACGTAGTAGCTTTACATAGGTACGCCCGCTTAACGTGGTTTCAAAGGCAAAACTTCTGCCATGGCGAATCCTTTCGTGAATCTCTTCCAGCATGAGCCGCCCGGCGCGCAGCGCAGCTGTCTCCGGCTTGAAGGGGGATAGTCCCGCAGCAATCAGGTCGGCATTGATAAAATCCGGGCAGTTTGCCTCATGGGGAAGAAATTCGCGGGCAAAGGTGGTTTTTCCGGCACCGTTCGGCCCGGCGATTACGACGATACGTTTCATCACATCCCTTTCGAAAAGTGGATCGCTGCGCGCACTGTTACCCAATATCCAATTGCTTACCGGGTTTCAGGCGAAGTTGTCAACATCAAAGAAAACTAAATGGTTATGTGATATTCAGTGGCCAAAGTTAATGATTGAAATGGCAGGCTGCGGGCACAAAAAAAGGAGGGAGTCAACCGACTCCCTCCTTTTAAATCAACATTGCAACGGCCTGAAACGGCTATAAGCTCCGTTCCCTGTCGCCGTACTATTACAGATTAAACAGCAAATCGCTGTAGGTCGGCACCGACCCAGAAAATTGGGGACGGAGCCGAATGGCGCTAGTTTAAGGACGGCTGTCAGCAAAACCGGGACTGTCCCCGAAGGGGGCTGTCCCAGGCTTTTGCGGCGCGAACCACCGCCGTTGCATAAACCCGTAAACATCTGGGACAGCCCCCGATGGGGCCGGGGACAGTCCCGAGTTTACTCCACCACGGTTGCAAAAATGGCTTAAACTAGCGCCATTCGGGACGGAGCCCGGTTTCCTGAGGGAAGGCAAGTGGACCTACTTGATATTTTTAGTTTTGTAGAAGGAGAAAACTAGGGATGTTCATTTTTTGAAAAATGCCCGACAATAGGCTTAAGCGGACGGCAGGAAAATACCGCTTATCAATCTAAGTTCAGTGACCGCCTACGCTTACCCAAAATGTTGGAGTTATTGTGCTTATGAGAGCTTATATCAGCGTCTTCCTTGCTCTGTCGGTATTCTTGGTCTCTTCGCCTGTTTCATTGGCTAAACCACTTGCCCCTGTTGTGAGCAGACAGGGTGAAGTCTATGCGCTGCAACTTCCTGCTGCGATCCAAAAAGCCCTCGTCAAGTTCAATCCCCGATTCCAGCACTGGAAAGCGACTGATTATGCTCCGGAGGTCCGGCATGGTGGTCACCAGGAGAAACTGAAGAATCGTGCGCCATTTGCGCTCGTCACTGACGCCAATGGAGATGGAAAAGCCGACCTGATCCTCGATGGGCACGACCACCGGAAGAGCTTGTTGATCGGCGTCGTGTCGAAGGGTTCTCAGTACGAGGTTTTGATCCTTCGCGAGTCGGAACTTGTCGATCCTCAAACCCTGGAATGCCAATTTGATGGCAAAAAACAGCGGGGTTTCGCATACTATCTCTGGCTCGCTGCAAAAAAGAGTCCCGGTTCGCCAATTTTCCGCCTCGCCTGGCCACAACAGAGTAACGCCGCAGGGGAACTTCTCAACGATGGCGGAACGGTGGACTACTCTTTCAAAGAAGGCCGATTCGAAGCGGAAGAGAGCCCTCCCCTTTGAGCGCTGGGCGGCATCCGCGGTAAATCAAGCCGTTCGGTGCGATGAAGGCTGGGAAGGTATGAATCGACGAAAAATTCTTCTCCTGATCATGGCCGGCATCGTCATCTTTTGCTGGTATGGTGCCCGATTCGACGGCGATCCGCAGCCGGTTGCCCCGCTCCTCGTGGTGCCGCTTCCCGAAGCTCCGGCGTGGCAGTCGCCACCAACACTCCTGCAAAATATCAACGAGCCGGGGGTGATCTACATTGTGACGGGCATGTCGGGGTCCGATGGGTTGTTCGAAGCTCTTCGCCTGGATGTGAAGAGCGGGGCTCGTTCATCGGCGCGAATCCGGTTTGGGCCGGACACGGCCTTCACCCCTTTTGATTCGGCAGAGGTCGTTGGCATTCCCGCTATCGAGTTCCGCGGACTGAGGCATCGCCGTCCGACTCCGTATCTCCTTAAGTTTCCGGGGCCGGGTGGTCCCGGCTTTGATTTTGTGGACTCCGCTACCGGGGTGGTGCATATCGTCGCGGGGACGGGGACTGGCAAGCGCACGCTGCTGACCCTCACCCTCATAAATTCGAGCAGCATGCCGGAGATGCGCTCCCACCTCTGGGCGGATCGGTCGAGGCGTTTGGCGGCGGTTCTCTGGCGGGAGTCCGGCCTCTGGACCTTGTACCTGTTTTCCTTGCTGCCAGCTCAGTGAGCTGACGGAATAGATGCCTAGAGTAGCCTGCTCATGCAAACATTGAATAATTGAGATAGGGAGGGAGACGGACATGATCTCACTGCAATCAACCGATAGGCTTCTGGCGAGTTTCTTCTTTGCCTCATTGCTGTTTGCCGGAGTCGGCGTCATAACTGCCGGGAAGTCACTGGCGGGTGAGATAGCCATAAAAGGATACGATACCGTCGCATATTTCAAGACCGGCAAAGCCCTGAAGGGCAGCGAGGCATTTACTTTCCAGTGGCGGAACCGGACTTGGTATTTCCTTTCCAGTGAGAACCGGGAGCTATTCGCGGCCAGTCCGGAAAAATATGCCCCGCAATATGACGGGTACTGTGCCTGGGCGATGACGGAGGCGCGGAAAGCCATTCCCGATCCGGAAGTATGGA
>DASWIU010000242.1:0-5529 GCA_036397515.1 Desulfurivibrionaceae bacterium
CCCTGCAGGGCCTTCGCCGTCTTGGCCAGCTCCTCGCTGGTCTTGGTGAGGCTGGCAACCATGGGGGACCCGGCTTCCGCCACCCCGCCGATCTTGACCATCGCCGCGCGGACCGCCTCCAGCGCCTTGCGCATCTCGACCAGATCCGCCCGCATCTCGGTGATTACGGGGCCGCCATCGCGGTCCAGTCTGGCTGTTACGGATTGCAGGTGCGCCAGCGTCGCCTCCAGCCGCACCGGGATCATCCGCGCCGCCTCCGAGGCGAAGATGGCGTTGAGCGACTGGCTGATGGCGGCAAGATCGGCAAGGAAGGTATCCATGGGAAACCTCTCCAGCTTGGAGGCAAGCTCTTCCACCGCCGTCGGAATGGTGGGGATTTCGCTCACCTCCGGATCGCTGGCCATAAACCGGGCCGGTTTGTCGGGATGAAAATCCAGATCGATGTACAGCTGGCCGGTGAGCAGGCTCTGCATCTTGAGCCGGCCGCGCAACCCCCGCTCCACCAGCTGCCGGATGGTATTCCGATCCCGCAGATCGACCTGTTCGCCACCGCGGGACTGGACGATGTTGGGCTCAACCTCGATGGTGACCGGCACCATGAACCGGCGGTGTTCCGCATCGAGCCCGAGCTGGATGCGCTTGACCGTGCCCACCTTGACCCCGAGAAAAACCACCGGCGCCCCTACCTGCAACCCCTGGGCCGCTCCTTCAAAATAGAGGACATGCGGGCGGCTTTCCTGAAACAACTCCCCCCCTCCCAAGAGCAGGAGGACCACCGCCACCAAAAGGATGGCGCCAAGAACAAAGCCCCCGATCAACGTAGGATTAGCCTGCCTGCTCATGCCGCCCCCCTGATAACGGTTCGGCAGCACCACACCTGCGTCGTCATCGGCCCGCTCATGTGCAGCAGCACACTTCGCAGGCCTCTTCCTCGCATCTGTGGCACTGCCGAACCGTTATCTTCCTTTTTTTCCCTCATGATGCTCATGCCGCTCCCCTGGTCAGAAAATGGCGCACCTTTGGGTCTCCGGAGGTCGCCGCCTCCTTGGGTTTGCCGGTGCTGATCATGGTGTGGGTCTCGGTGTCCAGAAAAACCGAATTGGTGCCGATGCCGAGGATACTGGCCAGCTCATGGGTGATCACCACGATGGTCGTCTCCAGGCTGTCGCGCAGCTCCAGGATCAGGTCGTCGAGACGCTTGGCGGTGAGCGGATCAAGACCGGAAGAGGGTTCGTCGATCACCAGGATCTCCGGATCAAGGGCCATGGCTCTGGCCAGCCCCGCCCGTTTTTTCATGCCGCCGCTCAGCTCGGCCGGATAATACTCCTCAAACCCGGCCAGCCCCACCAGGGCCAGCTTAAAGGAAACAATCTCGGCCAGATGGCGCGGCGAAAGAGGGGTGTACTCCTTGAGCGGCAAGGCGACGTTTTCCGCCAGGGTCAGCGAACTCCACAGGGCGCCGCCCTGAAACATGATGCCGAGCCGCCGCTTGAGCCGCTCCTGCTCCTGAGGCTCCACGCCCCAGAAATCCTCGCCCCCGTAGAAGACCGTGCCCTTGGCCGGGCGTTGCAACCCGATCAGGGCCCGCATCAGGGTCGTCTTGCCGCAGCCGTTGCCGCCCATGATCACAAAGATATCCCCCTTGTTGACCACGAAGTTGAGATCGCGCTGGATGACGACCTCGCCATAGGCCATGGTCAGGTCGCGAATCTCGATGTGGGGCGCGGTATTCATGGCCTGGCACCTTGCAACTCGTATTGTTTCAAAAAGACGCCCCTCCCCTGGCGGGAGGGGTTGGGGGTGGGGGAAGCTGCAACCTGCCGGGATAATGGCGACCTCCCCCCCTCCCTAACCCTCCCCCGCAAGGGGGAAGGGAATTGTTGTCCGTTAAGTCAAGTGCTACACGGGGTTAAATCCCCAGCCGGTAGTAGATGATGGTCATCAGCGAGGCCGAGATGGTGATCAGCAGGATGCCGGTCACCACCGCCGAGGTTGCCGCCTCGCCCACGGATTCGGCGCTTCGGCCGCACTGCATGCCGCGCAGGCACCCGGCATAGGCGACCACGGCCCCATAGACGCTGCCCTTGGAGAGCCCCACCCAAAAATGCTTCAGCTCCAAGGCCACCAGGGTTTCGGTGTAGTACTCGAACATGCCGATGTCAAAGATGGTGGCCGAGACCAGCATTCCGGCCAGCATCCCGACAAAACCTGCATACAGGGTAAGCAACGGCACCATCAGCATCAGGGCCAGCATCCGAGGCAGAACCAGAAAATCCACCGGCGAGATCCCCAGGGTCTTGAAGGCGTCGATCTCCTCGTTGACCTGCATGGTGCCGAGCTGGGCCGCGAAGGCCGCGCCGGTGCGGCCGGCGATGATGACTCCGGTCATCAGGGCGCCAATCTCGCGGACCATGCCGATGGCGACCAGGTCGGCAATGTAGATCTGAGCGCCGACCATCCGGAGCTGATCCGCCCCCAGATAGGCGAGGATCAGGCCGACGAGAAAGCTGATCACCGAAACGATGACCAGGGCGCGGGGACCTACCTCCTCGATCTCCCACCAAAGATCGCTCAGGCGGAACTGGGCCCGCCCGCGGAGCAACCGGCCAAAGGAAACGGTGATCTCGCCGAGAAAACGAAGCATCTCGGGCCCGCCGCGCAAGAAGGCAATCGTTGCCGCGCCGACCCTGAAAAGCAGGCTCTGCCTGGTTAAGCTCCGCTTGGCCGCCTCCTGTTCGGGAACGGCGGCGGCCATGGCCAGGAGGCGACGGACCCCCTCGGGCAAGCCCTCCTGGTCGATGCTGATCTCGCGCTCGGCGCAGAGCGCGAACAAGGCCCGGAAAAAAGCGAGAAACCCGGTGTCCCAGTCGGAGAGTTGTTCGGTGTTGAAGGACAGACGGCGGGAGCCATCGCCCTGCTCGGCCAGAATCGTCCCGGCTTCGGGCAGATCCTGATCCAGGGACCAGCGGCCCCCGCAGGAGACCTCCAGCAGATCGTCGCCGATACGGCGCGTCTCGACCTGCCATTGTTTTTCGTCGCTGTTCTCGGCCATGGGACACGACCAGTTTGTTCATTCCCGAATCGGAAACTGAAAGGGGATACCTCTGTACGGATTGTTGCGCGAGCCATCCCAAGCACAACCATCGGGAATCCCTCGTGCAACCCATACCCTCAACAATATCATGGAGAATCGCTCCGACGCTGTCAACCGGAAAACAGGCCGCCCGCCACGGCCAGTCAGAAATTGCCCGGCTGCCCATAAAAAAAGGCCGACCCCGCGGGGCCAGCCTTTTTTCATCTCATTTCTTCCCGATTCTCGCCTCGCCGTTGCACCACGGCGAGGGTTCTTCCGCAACGGCTCCTAAAAACCCAACCCCTGCAAGAGATCGTTCACCGCGTCCTGATCAAGGGAGCCCTCGCCGCCGACCTCCCCGGTGGTCATGGAGTTAAGATATTTGTCCACATCCTCCTGGGCGATCCGCTTGCTCTCCGCCACGGTAATCCCGGCATTCTTCTCCTTGATCTTCAACTGGGAGCCGAAGGAGACCACGATGGCCAGGAGCTGCACCTGGAAATCGGTGAGCAGTTTGATAATCTTGAGAATCTGCTGGCCGGAGAGATCCTGAAAACTCAAGGCTTCCGTAATCCGCGAGATATCGTCGGTGATGGCGGAGGCCACCTCAAAGGCATCTTCAATCTTCTTGAAGATATCGTTCTGATCTTCGATGGTCATCTTGCTCATGCCGGGAACCTGCCCGGAACGCATCTGCTCCAGACTCTCGGTCAACTCCCCGGTCAGGGTAAGACTTTCCGCCAACATGGAGCCGAGTTCGGCAACCCTCGGGTCACTCCCTTGCCCGGATGCAGGCGCGGCGGCAACCGCCTCCGACGGGTCGATTGCCGCGGCAGCAGATGCGGCTTCCTCAATCTCCTCGATGGGCGGCACTTCCAGGGGCAGGCTCTGATCAAGGAAGATCTCGGCCTGGTTGAGATCCATTTTCTTGAGAAGATTCTGGGTTTTCGGATCGGAACAGGAAATCAGCAGAGCAGCCAGGACATCGCTCAAGGGCACGGTGAAAAAATTATCGTCCGGCACGAGATCCTTGATCTTCTCTCCCATGGCCTCGACAAAACTCTGGTGGTCAAAGATCTCCTCGGCTTTTTTACGGGCTCCGGTGATATGGGTTTTGACCGTTTCGTTGGTGCACAGCTCGTACATGGTCTGGAAAATCGTATCCAAGGCAAAAAGATACCGGGTGCGCTTGACCATTTCCGGCGCAGCCCCGGCCAGATCGAACACCGCCCCGGCGGCCGCCTCCTCGCCCCCCGCGCCCGCATCTTCCTGCAGGGCAACAATCAGGGCATTGGCCTGGCCTATCTTCGCCTGAAGGTTTTGCAGGGTTGCGGCGGCGGACTGGGCGCCCGCCTCGCCGTTGGCAATGGCCTCGGTCTGAAAGGCGCTATGGGTTTTAAGCGATAGGAGCAGATCCTTTACGCCGTCGGTCTGATTCTGGACCTTTTCCACCTGATCCATGATCTCCATGGTGGCCCTTTCGGTCATGGAAACGATGTCGTGGAGCTGGTTCTTGGCGTCCTCGATCTTCTCCCCGGCCTCATCCAGCTCCACCCGTTTCATGCGCCGGTCTTCCATGGGGATTTCTCCCATGGTCGAGCTGAGACTCTTGGCCAGCTTACCGATATCGTTGAAGATATCGTTGGAAACCTGCTTGTAGTAATCATCCTCGTCCGCCCCGGCATCGCATGGGGCCGGAGCCGCGCTCCCCGTTTCGGGCGCGGCGAGGCTGGGCACGGCCGGGTTTTCCTCGGCCAGAATCTGCCGCACCACCTGGGTGGCCCCGGTCTCCCCACCGCCAAGGACGGTGATGTTATACACCACCGTATCCGTGGATATTCGAAAAAATCCGGCGCTTATCTCAAGATTGACTTCCGATTTTCCTGCTGTGGACATGCTCAGCCTCCCGCTGCTGTTCCTCTGTCTGCTCCCTGACCGGCCCACAAGGGGCGCACTCCTTAACCCATCGGCAACATGCCAATTTTCTTGAATATTTTATAACTGTCCAGCAGCACCGCAGCTGCTTTGTCATCGGCCGGCTCATGTGCAACAGCACACGTCGCCGGCCTCTTTGTCGGACACTTCTGCCGACAATTGACACGCGCATCCGCGGCACTGCTGGACAGTTACGGCTGTACAATATTTATGGATTTAAAAAAACCTGCTCAAACCGTGACCATGCCGGAAAAACAAACCCCTGTTTCATAGCGGTCCGGCTTGCTTCGGCTGACCGCCACCCAGGAAACCATGCCGATCACCTGCAACACCCCGACATCCTCTTCCACCTTGGTGGCGATCCATTTTCCGTTTGCTGCCGCATGCCAGCCGGGGAACTCCAGAACCATCACCAGCTGACTGCCGAGGGGCAACGATTCCTCCACCAAAAAACAGAGGCCGCCCCCGCTGATATCCAGCAATTGCCCTTCCCGGTAGGGGACATCGGCCTGGAGATCTTC
>DASWIU010000243.1:0-3453 GCA_036397515.1 Desulfurivibrionaceae bacterium
GAAGCCGCTCCTACAAAGGGATGTTCCTTGCCCTGTAGGAGCGGCTTCAGCCGCGATAATGGCAGGGCTCGTCAGTCGCCGGACTCGGGGATAAGCTCCCTGAAGGTGACCACCGAGGGGAAATCCTCGGAGTGGGCAATCGGCTTGCGGCTGCTGGGGCGGGCGACAAAGATGAGAAAACCCATGCCATACAGGCGGGCAGAGGCCAGCACCTTTGCGGTGTCATCGGCCAGCATGGTCCTTTTTTTATCATAGCCCAGAAGCGCTTCCAGCCCCTGCCAGAAGACCGGATCCTCCTTGGCCATCCCCACTTCCTCCGCGCAGATGATCCGGTCAAAATAGCCTGCCAGCGCGGTTTTTTCCATCTTGATGGCCAGGGTCTTGCTGTGGGCGTTGGTCACCAGATAGATCTTCTTGTCGGCCTCGCGACAGAACTTGAGAAAGGCGATCACGTGGGGATGCACGCCGATGAGGTGATTGATCTTCATCTTGAGGGCTGGGATATCAAGGCCCAGTTCGTTGGACCAGAAATCCAGGTCGGTCCAGGCCAGGGTTCCCTCCCGCCCCTTATAGCGGCCCAGCAGCTCCTGTCGGGCCTCGTCGATGGAGAGATCGTGCTCCAGGGCATAGTGCTCCGGCACATAATGCTCCCAGAAATAATCGTCAAAATGGCGGTCCAGCAGGGTGCCGTCCATGTCCAGCAGGACCGTGTCTATTGCCTGCCAGTCCAGCAGTGGTGTTTTTGTCATATGCGCTCATCAGGCCCAGGCCGCGGGTGCGCCTTTTGCCCTTTTTTCTTATTTGGTAACTATCCAACGTGGCGTCAAAGTACCATAAACCAACGGAGGTAACTGGTCAGCAGTGCCGCAGATGCGAGGAAGAGGCCGACGAAGTGTGCTGCTGCACATGAGTTGGCCGATGACAAAGCAGATGTGGTGCGGCTGGGCAGTTACCCTATTTGTCCAGATCCCTATGGAACAGCTTCACCGGCCATTTTCCCCCGGCCAGATGGCGGTGGAGCTCTTCGGCCACCGCCACGGAGCGGTGTTTCCCGCCGGTGCAGCCCACGGCGATGGTGAGGTAGGCCTTGCCTGCCTGCTCAAACTCGGGGAGCAGGAAATCGAGCAGGGCGAAAAGGTGGGCAAGAAATTGGCTGCCGCTGGCATTGTCCAGGGCATGGGCGGCCACCGGTGCATCCAGGCCGGTTTTTTCCTTGAACTCCGCCACATAATAGGGGTTTGGCAAAAAGCGGACATCAAAGAGCAGATCGGCCTCGCTGGGCAACCCGTGCTTATGGCCGAAGGAGAGGATGTTGACCCGCATGGCGGAAACCGGGGCGGCATCGTGCAACAGGAGCTCGTGTCGTAATTCGGTGGGGGTGAGGCTGCTGGTGTCGATCACCCGGTCGGCCAATTGGCGAAGGCCGGCCAGCCGCTTTTTCTCCGAGGAGATCCCGTCCTGGACCAGGCCGACCTGGGCCAGGGGATGGGCGCGGCGCAATTGGCTGTAGCGGCGGAGCAGGACCGTGTCGTTGGCCTCGAGAAAAATGATCTGCGCCAGGGTAACCTTGGGCTTCACCTCTTTCAACACCCCGGCCAGGGCCGGAGCCAGCTCGGCATCCCGGGCATCCATGACCAGGGCCAACCGGTGTGGGCCGTCCGCTCTCAGGGCCAGGCCGTCGAGCAGGGGCAGGAGGAGAAAAACCGGGAGATTGTCGATGCACAAGAAACCGGCATCCTCGAAGACATTGAGGGCCGTGGACTTGCCTGCCCCGGAAAGGCCGGTGATGATGGTCAGGGTTAGCGGCTGGCTGTTGGTTTCAGGCATTGGCGTTGTGAGAGGTTGAGGGAACCACCGGCATCCGGCTCAGCTCAGCTTGGGTTTTTTCCGGAATTTGGAAGGGAGGATCCCCAGCTGCTCCCGGTATTTGGCCACGGTGCGCCGGGCCAGCTTGATGTCTTCCTTGGCGAAGATGTCGGCGATGGCATTGTCGCTCAAGGGGTCTTGATGGTCCTCGCCGCCAATGATGCTGCGGATGCGCTCCTTGATGCTTTCCGAGGCCATGGCCTCCCCGCCGTCGTGGCGGCTGATGGAGGAGTTGAAGAAATACTTCAGCTCAAAGGTGCCCTGGGGGGTGTGCACGTACTTGTTGCTCGTCACCCGGCTGATCGTCGATTCGTGCATGCCGAGATCCTCGGCCACGTCGCGGAGGACCAACGGCTTGAGGAAGGCGACCCCTTTTTCGAAAAATTCGTACTGGAACTTGAGCAGCGATTCCACCACCCGGTAGATGGTGCGTTGCCGCTGATGGATGCTTTTTATCAGCCACAGGGCCGATTTCAGTTTGTCCTGCACGTAATTCTTGGTGTCGGCCGGGGCGCCGGAATCCTTTTTCAGGATGTCCTTGTAATAGTTGCTGACCTTGAGGCGGGGCAGCCCTTCATCGTTGAGCAAGATGACGTATTCGCCGCTGATCTTGTGCACGTAGACATCCGGGATGATGTACTGGGGCTCCTCTTCGGAGTAGATCCTGCCCGGATGCGGATCCAGCTCGGTGATCACCTTGATCGCGGCGAGGATCTCCTCGATGGGCCGGCCCGTACCCCTGGCAATGGCGCCGAAATTCCGGTTTTCCAGGGTATGGAGATGCTCCCGGACTATGGTGGTGGCCAGGGAATTTCCAAGCCCCAGGCGGGCGAGCTGCAACAACAGGCAATCCTTGAGATCCCGGGCCCCGACCCCGGCCGGGTCCATTTCCTGGACCACGCGGATCAGCCGGCTGGCCAGCTCCGGCTCGCAGCCCGTGCCTTCGACAATCTCCGCCTCCGTCACCTCTAAAAACCCGTCCCGGTCGAGGTTGCCGATGACGAAATGGCCCACCTCCTTTTCCTCTTCGGTAAGATGGGAAAGGGTCAACTGCCAGGCAAGATGGGAGTGAAGGTCCGGTTTGGTCGTCAGGATGTCAAGGCGGGAGGGCAGGTCGTTGTCATCCTTGCCCCGGGAGGAGAAACCGCTTTCATAGTCGTTGCTGTAATTTTCCCAGTCGATCTCCCGCAAGGAGGAGTCGCTTTCCATCTGGACCTCGGCGGTCTTTTCCGGCTCGGGCACCGGGGCGTCCAGCGCCTCGTGGCCATACCCTTCCTGCTCTTGCTCGGTCTCGCCCTGGTCCTGGCTGTCGGTCGCCTCTTCGAGCACCGGGTTGATCTCGATTTCCTGCTGGATGGTTTCGGCAAGCTCAAGCCGGGAAAGCTGGAGCAACTTGATGGCCTGCTGCAACTGGGGGGTCATCACCAGTTGCTGGCTGAGTTTCAGCTGCTGTCTCAGTTCAAGAGCCATGTGTCCGCCGGAGTCCTTTCCCGTAAAAAGAAGAGCAGAGGCTGGCGCGGGATTGCGCAGCCCCCTTGTGCGAGTATAATACTCCACGACGGCAAGGTTTTTGCAAGAAGAATTTAG
>DASWIU010000244.1:0-2868 GCA_036397515.1 Desulfurivibrionaceae bacterium
CCCACCAGCAGAGCGAGCATGGGGGGGCCCCAGATCCAGCCGGAGAGGGTGGAAATCAATAATTCGATGGAAGCCATGGATGCCCCTTAGTGAAAGGTTTTTGAAGAGCAACGTGGATCTGCCCGGTCAAAATACCTGAAAAGGCGGGGGAAGCAAAGGGGAATGAAGAGTGGTGAGGGCGGAGTGCCGAGTGCTGAGTGCGGAAAGGAACAGGGGCTGTCCCCGTGCGGGGACAGCCCCTGTTCCTTTTGGAATTTCGTGATTTTCGTGGGGTTCGTGGCAAAAGATCGTTTTTTTGCCTTCCCTTCTGACTCCTCCTACTTGACGAAATCCTTGCTGCCGTCCACCAGGGTGGAAACCACGGAAGGATCGGCCAGGGTGGAGATATCGCCGAAGTCATGGGCCTCGGTCTCGCCGGCCGAGATCTTGCGCAGGATCCGCCGCATGATCTTGCCGCTTCTCGTTTTAGGCAGCCCGTCGGCAAACTGGATGAACTCCGGAGTGGCGATGGGGCCGATCTCCTTGCGGACATGGGTGCGCAGGGCGGCGCGCAGCTCGTCGGAAGGTTCGATCCCGGATTTCAAGGAAACATAGGCGTAGATGGTCTGCCCCTTGATTTCATGGGGGGCGCCGACGACCGCCGCCTCGGCCACCTGCGGATGGGCCACCAGGGCGGATTCGATTTCGGCGGTGCCCAAGCGGTGGCCGGAGACATTGATCACGTCGTCCAAGCGGCCCATGACCCAGAAGTAGCCGTCCTCGTCCTTTCTCGCCCCGTCTTCCGGATCGTAGATCCCCTCGTAGCGGGTGAAGTAGGTCTTTTTGTAGCGGCCCGGATCGCGGTATACGCCGCGGAGCATGCCGGGCCATGGCTTGCGGATCACCAGATGGCCGCCCTCGTTGGCTGCCGCTTCGGTGCCGTCTTCGCGGAGGATGGCCGCGTCGATGCCGGGCAGGGGCCGGGTGGCCGAGCCGGGCTTGAGCGGGGTGGCAAAGGGCAGGCCGGAGATCATGATCCCGCCGGTCTCGGTCTGCCACCAGGTATCGACAATGGGCAGTTTGCTCTTGCCGATATGCTCGTGGTACCACATCCACGCTTCCGGATTGATGGGCTCGCCAACGGAGCCGAGGACGCGCAGGGAGGAGAGGTCGTGTTTATCCGTCCACTTGGAGCCTTCCCGCATCAGGGCGCGGATAACGGTGGGCGCGGTGTAGAAGATGTTGACCCTGAATTTCTCGCAGATATGCCAGAAACGGTCGGGCGCGGGCCAGGAAGGGACCCCTTCGAACATGAGGCTGGTGGCGCCCAGGGCCAGCGGCCCGTAGAGGATATAGCTGTGGCCGGTGATCCAGCCGATATCGGCGGTGCACCAGTGCACGTCGTCGTCCTGCATGTCGAAGACCCACTGGGTGGTGTGCGCCACATAGGTCAGATAGCCGCCGGTCGTATGGACCACGCCCTTGGGCTTGCCGGTGGAGCCGGAGGTGTAGAGGATGAAGAGGTTGTCTTCCGCCTCCATGCTTTCCGGCTCGCACTGGCCGGTGATGCCGTCGGCCGCCATTTCCGTGTGCCACCAGAAATCCCGGCCCTCCTGCATGGCAACTTCGTTGCCGGCCCGTTTTACCACGATGCACTGCTTGACGGAATCGCAGCCCTCAAGGGCGTCGTCGGCCGCAGGTTTCAGGGGGATGGTCTTGCCGGCCCGCAGCACCGCGTCGGCGGTGACCAGCACCTTGGCCTCGCAGTCTTGGATGCGGCTCTTGAGGCTCTGCGCCGAGAAACCGGCGAAAACCACGCTGTGGATGGCGCCGATCCGGGTGCAGGCCAGCAGGGTAATGGAAAGCTCTGGAATCATGGGCAGATACACGGCAACCCGGTCGCCTTTTTTCACCCCCATCTTCTTGAGCACGTTGGCGAAGCGGCAGACCTCGGTGTGCAGCATCTGGTAGGTGTAGACCCGGACATCTTCCTCGGGTTCGCCCTGGAAGATGATGGCGGCCTTGTTGCGCCGGCCGTTCTCCAGATGGCGATCCAGGCAGTTGTAGGAAACGTTCAGCCTGCCGCCTTGGAACCATTTGATCTCGGGCTTGTGCATGTCCGCCTCAAGCACCTTGGTCCACGGCTTTTCCCAGGTGAGCAGCTCCTTGGCGCGATCACCCCAGAACCCTTCCGGATCCTCCATGGAACGCTGGTACAGGGCTTCGTACTCGGCCATGCTCTTCACATGGGCCCGCTTTTGGCCCGCAGCCGGCGGGGCGAAAAGGCGTTTTTCCTGCATCATGCTTTCAATTTTTTTATCGTCGCTCATCAGTACCTCCGAAATTTTCTAAGACCGGGGATATAGGAATATATACCTAAGTGGGTAGGAATATATAACGAGTGCATGCGACAATTGCCACATTTTTTTTATCGTTTATGGGACCTGGCAAGACCGACAAAAATTGGCTGGGCAGGGCACGACCGGCCTTGCGGCTCGTGCTTCGGGGGTGCATTCCCGGCTATTTTCTGCTATGGTGCTCCGCATTCAGACACCATGGGGAGGCGCGGAGCGGATGCGGATCTTGGCGGAAACAATAGGGATTTTTTTCAGCCTGATTATTCTGGGCTGCGGGCTGTTTTTTTCTTCGCCCCAGCCCGTGGCTGCCCAATGCGGCCAAGCTGCTGCCACCGTGCCGCTTGCGGCGGAACTGCCGTTGCTGCAGGATGATCTGGGCTATGAGTCCCTTGCTCCGGCCATTGACCGGAGTGTGCACTATCTCCGGCAGCTTCCCGGGGAAAAATCCTTTGTCCTCTGCGGGGAGGAGTATTCCGTCGGCTGGCTCATCGAATCCCTGCTCGCCTTCCAGCGGATCATCGCGGAAAAACCC